>CAZCLS010000069.1:5424-12349 GCA_964499565.1 uncultured bacterium | reverse complement strand
ATTTGAGAAAACAAGGCGCCGCGAAAGAAGTGCATATCAATGCCCGCAACCGGAGAAAATGAATCGGGGATAGAACAACTGCAGATATCGTTGGCGAGAGAAATCAGAGATTTACCCGGGGGTGGAGCAAACAGGGATTGTTCTGTACCGGGAGAATACATGACCGGTTTTAAAAAATACAAACTGATTGCGAATACAAGCAGCAGGAACAGAATCACACTGAGGATACTGCACCCGCAACCGCATCCGCGCGCGCATCCGCCTGGAGAAGAGTCAGCCATATTATCGCAAGAGAAAAATAATAAGTTTACGCCAGTAATCAATAAAAAGGTTATTCGCCTGGGCCAGCAGGAACGTATAAATGCCGGTAAGCCATAACCAGCCGAAGATATAAATAACGCTGCTGACAATCACAAAAGCAATCAGACCATCCCATTCGAGCTTGAAATAGCGCTCGACCATGGCAATGCAGACAATGAAAGCGAAGCAGCCGGCGACAAGCGGATAGGGAATAACATACATGATAGTATCCGCCATAAAAATCACAGCGGTCATTTTTATAATAAAGCGACCGATGGTACCAAATGAAATACCCATAATCGAAGCGGTAATAAGAGAGACCAGGGTAATCAGAATCATGGAAATCACATAACGCAAGCCCATCAGGCCCAGGATCGGTATAACAGCGGGTATTCCGCTTTTATAGACGGTAAAACCGATGATAATCGCCAGGCAAACAGCAATGACGGCCAAAACATTGGGAATCTTTGTTTCAGCCGAATACACTTCCCCGATTAATTGAACATCGGAACGCGGGGGTCCATCGGAAGACAGGGGAGCGCCGTGCTCGCCATGAAGGATGCTGCCGCACTGGTCACAACGAAAAAGGGAATCGTTATCAGTTATAAATCCACATCTACATTTTTTCATATGACTGTCAAGCTATCACTGAGCACGCATATTTAAAGGGAGTACCAGATGCTCAGGCTATAATTTTAACAAAAGCCCTGCTGAATGTAAACAAATGACATGCTTATTGAGATGTCTGGTTAGTATATTCCGGTCTGGGAACAGATACCAAATCAGAAGGCATTTCGCCTTTGCCGAAGAAAAAGTAAATAACATCGTCCAGGGCAGCATAGACACAGGGCGTTATAAACAGGGTAACGGCAGAGCCTAAAGAAAGTCCGCATACAATCGCCAGAGCCATCGGTGCGATAAACTGTTCTTGGCCACTGCGGGTAAAGGCAATAGTTGACATACCGACAACGGTAGTAACGGTTGTCAACAGAATCGGGCGGAAGCGGACATAGCCGCTTCTCATCAGGGAGTTCCAACGAACCCAGTTAGTAATATGACGGTTCGGGCTGACACGGACGTGTTCGCTCATTCCATGCCGAGATTGCCAGCTATCCCGGTAATTGTTAATAAAACTGACCATAACGATACTGTCATTAACGATAATGCCAATCAGACCGACGGTACCCATAATTGCCATAAACCCGACCGGCACCTGAAAAATCATAAAACCGTATGCCACCCCTACAAAGCCCAAAGGTATAATACTGAGAATAATAAGAGGTTGAATAAAGGAATTCAAGATAGCGGCCATGATAGCATAAATTAAAATAAATGCCAGGATAAACGCGATATACATTGAGTGCATTGATTCCTGGGTTTCTTTTTCTTCGCCGCCATATTCAATAGTATAACCCGGGAATTGTTTATCAACTGAACTGAATTTTTCACGAAGCAGTGCATTGGCCTCTTGGGACGTAATCTTGTTTTCATCTACATCGGCAAAAACACTGATAGTTCGTTTGCGGTTGCGGCGGTTGATATTGCTGAATCCGGGGGCTTTGTCAATAGAGGCAATCGAGCCCAGCGGAACTTTGGCGCCGGCGGCATTGATAATACGGAAATCGAGCAGATCATCGACACTTTTCGTATAATCCTCCGCAAATTTTACTCTGACGGTCACTTCATCATTACCCCAGCGGAAAATCGACACTTCGGAACCCTGGAACGCATTCATTAAAGCGGTTCCTACTGATGTAACATCGCAGCCGAACAAGGCCGAACGTTGTTCATCGACGTCAATATGCAGTTCTTTTTTGCCGCGTTCGAAATCATCTGAAATATCTTTTACTCCCGGAATGGATGACAGATAGGTTTTGATTTCTTCGGCAATCTGCTGCAATTCGTCAAATTTCTTGCCGGCAATGCGCAACGTTACGGCTTTGCCCACGGGAGGGCCGTTCTGTTGGCGTTCCACACGTGCGGTAATGAATTTATTGTGGTGTGCAGCAATAGCACGCAAGTCATCCTGAATTGGACCGGGCCTTCTGCATTCGAGATTGAGCTCATCGATATCCACGATAATGGAAGCCTGGTTATTACCTTGCTTAGACGAGAATTCATCTTCCTGGCGTTTACCGATAGTGGTAATCAAAGCCGCAATTTCAATGGGAGGAATATTGGAAAGGATATCCATTTCCAAGTCTAATACGGCGCGGCTGGTTTGCTCGAGAGTATAATAGGATGGGGTTTCAAGCGAAACGGTAAATTGGTCCACATAATCGGCATAAAATAACATAAAAGGAACAATACTGGTTTTGAACAGCACGAATATCGATAAAAACAGCAGGAGAGAGATGGACAGAAATACATAACGGCAGCGCAAAACATGTTTTAACATATAGCGATAATATTCCAGCACCCGCTTGAGCAAAGACTCAACACCACGTTGCGTGGCACGGATTCCATTACCGAACCAGGTGCTGAACCGTTCTAAAAAGGAATGATGTTCATAGATGTCCAGTACATGCCGCTCAACATCCGAAGGTCTGACAAAATCAGCCATATGGGAAGGTAAAATAACCATAGCCTCAACCAGAGACAAACCGAGAGCAACGGTAATAACCTGGGGGATAATCGCTACAAATTTACCCATGATACCGGTTGTTAAAAGCAGGGGCAGAAATGCCACGATGGTGGTACTGACAGTACCGATAACCGGCCAGAGCACTTCGTTAGTGCCAATAATGGCGGCATCGTATGGCGACATGCCTTTCTCCATATAGCGATAGACATTTTCACAGACGACAATAGCATCGTCGACCAGCATGCCCAGAACCATGATTAGAGAAAAAAGAGACAGCATGTTCAAGCTGTTATTAATCATAGTCAGGTAAATAAACGTGCCGAAAAATGAAACCAGCAAGCCCGCCACAACCAGCAGCGATATGCGCCAGTTCATAAACATCAGCAGTACCACGCCAACCAGAATCAAACTGATGATACCATTGCGAACCATCGTCTGCAATCGTTTACGGACGAACTTCGAGGAGTCATAATAATAGGTGAGGGAAACACCTTTAGGAAGTTGGTTCTGGAACCGGGCGACAATATCCTTGACACTATCAGCGATGGCAATCGTATCACCGGTTTTCTGTTTGTTGATAGTGAAGGTAATAGCGGGCCGGGCATTAACCCGGCCAAGTGTTTTATCTTCTTCAAAGGTATTGTGGATCGTAGCGACATCCCGCAGCCGGATTACTTGCGATCCGATGCGTTTCAGAACGACATTTTGAAGGTCTTCCCAGCTTTTTTCATCGACCTGTTCCAGAATCCGGAGGGTTAATTCACCGGATTTGCTTTCCAACGTACCGCCGGGCATATCCCTGTTTTTTGCGGCAATCGCATTGCCAATTTCCTGCAGGGAAAGACTGTAGGCCTGGGAACGATAAGGATCAATTTCAACCCAGATTTCGCGGTCGCTCAATCCGGAAACATCGACACTGGCAATACCTTGAAGCGATTCAAACTGATCCTGGAGTTCATCGGCCAGTTTTTTTATTGCCAGTCGGTCCGAACCGTCCTGATACATCATGCCGGCAATAATGACGGGAAAGGGAAATTTCAGTTCAGTTGTTATCGGTGGCTCAGCCGTGCGGGGCAAATCCGCCTTTGCCTGGTCGACTTCCTGCCGAACTTCATTCAATACAGACTGTAGGTCGGCGCCTTCATACAATTCCAGGAAAATCATGGAACGATTCGGAGCGGACAACGATATCATTTCCTTGATATCTTCAATATCACGCAATTCATCTTCGATCGGCACGGTTAGAAGCTGCTCCACATCTTCAGGAGCGTCAAGCGTGACGTCAAGGGTAGCCACACTTATGCGGTCGATGCTAATGGGGGGAAAAATCTCGCGTCTGAGCTTGGTTACACTTAACAGTCCGCCTACAAATATGCCCAGCATAAGCATATTAACCAGTACGCGTTTCTTAATTGAAAATTCTACGATATTCATCAGCGCAGCAAAACCTTGTCGCCTGGTTCAAGCCCGGTTTCTATCTGAACCATATCGTTAAATTCATCGCCGGTATACACTCTGATGAGATAATTTGAAGAGGGAGTGTACAGAGAAACATAATCTCCCCCGCCGAACAGCTTGAGTGCAAAGGAAGGAATAAACACGGAATTGATGTATTCTTTGACAGGAATTCTGACTCGCGCGACCATGCCGGGTTTAAGCAAGCCATTTGAATTATTGTACGTAGCTTCCACACGATACAAACGCGTTTCGGATTCAACATCAGCGCCGACGGCCGTTACTATCGCGGTAAAGACAGTATCGCTTAAGGAATCAACACTGAAAATACCTGTTTGGCCGGGATTGATAGAAACAATATCACGATCCTCAACAAAGAACACTAATTTCAGAAAGGCATCGTCTACAACAGTAAATAAACGTTGATTAAGGGGAACACGTTCATTTCTTTCAACATACCGGGCGCTTATTTTGCCTGAGCAGGGAGAAAGAACCCTGCAATCCGACAATTGTTCCCGGGCCCGGTCGAACTGAGCTTCGGCGCGGTCGCGGGCAGCAAGGCCGTTATGATAGGCAACAAGATATTTTCGCTTGGTATCGTCGCCGATGACGCCTGAATCGAACAGAGACTGGTTATTCTTTAAATCCAGAAAAGCATTTGAAAAAGCCACTAACGCTTCTGTGAAAACTGCTTGCGCTTCAAGCAGTTCAATTTTTTTGTAGCGGGTGTCAAACGTCAGGAGAAGTTGGTTCTGAGTAACGATACTTCCTACATCGACGTACAAATTCATGATCTCTTCTGCTACGGCGGAACTTAATTCAATACGGTGATTTGCCTCGATTTCGGCCACGTAGGGACGGTACCGCACAAGATTGGTTAGCGCGACGTTATATGTCGGCGGAGCCGGAGGCTCTGCCAGTTCTTTTACAGGTGTTTGCCACTGGCTGATACGTTTGCTCAGAGCGATGCCGAAAGGAATGCCAAATGCCAGCAGGAGTACGAGGAAAAAACAACCTACAACTCTACGTTTATGTTTTACCGAATGGACCGTCATGGTTAAGCGACACCAAAATAGGATTTAATCATATCGATACCAGTGCGGCAGGCGCGTTTATAATCAACGGTAGATGGGTACAGCAAGCCGATATGAGTACAGAACTCAAGCAGACCCACAACGACCTGTGCCGCTGCTTCCGGGTCTTTTTTAGTCCGTGGACCGCCAAACCGCCGTACGAGTTCACGACCGATTGCGCACCCGCGGTCACGATATTGGAGAGCCATGACCTGCAGGTTTGCATCTTTCATCATACGAGAAAGAAAAACGCGGTGCAATCCAGGATGACGGGTATGAATATCAGCAGAGCAGGCAATCAGTTTTTTCAAAACTGATTCCAGCTTTTCGGTTCCTTTAAGTTTTGCCATATAGGCTTCTGCTGGTTTAAGCACTTCTTCGACATGCTGCTGAAGAAGCTTCATCAAGACATCATCTTTATCGGCAAAATAGGCGTAAACGGTTCCAGTCGATACCTCGGCTTCACGGGCGATATGAGTCATGCTGGTTTTTTCAAAGCCGACAGTACTGTAACATTTTTCGGCCGAACGCAGTATTTTACGCACTTTACGAATAGCGCGATCCTGCTGAGGGGCTCGAGTCCGTGATGGATGAAGAGAGAGTTGTACCATGGCAAGACATCTAGGTTTTCGCATTATATATCCACAATAATAAACGTGAATATCATATCACATTCATATATTATTGTCAATTAAAATGCGGCCCGGAAACTCTTTACATGCTTATTAAATACCGTGGCGGAGTGATCGTGCGACAGGAGTTACTCTTGGCCGCAGCACTTTTTATATTTTTTTCCACTGCCACAGGGGCAGGGGTCGTTGCGGCCGACTTTCGGTTGCTGGCGCATCATGGTTTTCTGGCGCAAGGCGCCGCCGGCACCGGCATAGGCGGCATCGTTCATCTGCGTACTCATCTGATCTGGTGTCATCTGGGTACGACTGTGCAAGGCGGCAGTCATAGCTGCGGTCTGCGCGGCGGTGTGGGCCTGACTCAGATCGTCGTAACTATATGATGCGCGGTGCAGGTCGATGAGTTTTTCGGAGTGTTCAGGCGCGGTTGTAAGGGCAAACAGGCTTGTAGCCACTTCACCGGCAAGGCTTTCCATCATGGTAGTAAAAAGCGTATGGGCTTCACGCTTGTACTCGAGCAGGGGATCTTTCTGGCCATACGAGCGCAGGTATACTGATTCCCGTAAGCCATCCATTTCATACAGATGATTTTTCCAGTACTTATCAATAGCGTTCAGGAAGACAAAGTGTTCCAATTTACGCATATTTTCTTCAGTTTCAATATCAATTTTGCGGCGATAGGCTTCAAAGACGGCATCTTTCAAATAGGCATGCAACTCGTCAGGTTTTGTCAAACGTTCGCGAACATCATCAGGCTTCAAGTTTACCGGAAGGCGGACAAGAACCGCTTCAAGAAACTCTTTAACGGTGGTTGTATCTTGCGGATCAAGATCTTGATGAGCAATCATAAAGTCGTCCACGATGTTTCCGGCGGTATCATCAAG
>CAZCLS010000069.1:2192-5324 GCA_964499565.1 uncultured bacterium | reverse complement strand
ACATAGAAGCGGGACGAGCCTGGATCGCCCTGCCGGCCCGAGCGGCCGCGCAACTGGCGGTCGATACGACGCGATTCATGCCGTTCAGTACCAATAATATGCAAACCGCCGACTTCGGGAACACCGGGTTCGAGTTTAATATCTGTTCCGCGCCCGGCCATGTTTGTCGCAATTGTAACAGCGGCTTTATGACCTGCTTTAGCGACAATGTCCGCTTCACGCTCATGATGTTTAGCGTTAAGAACACTGTGAGAGATGTTCCGCCGTTTCAACATGCGGCTGAATATTTCAGACTGGTCTACGGTTATAGTACCAACAAGAACCGGTTGTCCGCGCTTGTTGCATTCTTCTATCTCATCAATCACGGCATTATATTTTTCACGGCGGGTTTTATAAATGACGTCATTCTGATCGTTTCGGACACACGGCTTGTTGGTGGGAATAACAACAACATCCAGTTTATAAATCTGATGAAATTCGTCTGCTTCCGTTTCGGCCGTGCCGGTCATACCGGCGAGCCGGGAATACAAGCGGAAATAGTTCTGGATGGTAATACTCGCATAGGTTTGTGATTCGGCTTCAATCTTGACGTTTTCCTTAGCTTCCAGGGCACTGTGCAATCCGTCGGAATAACGTCTGCCGGGCAGAATACGTCCGGTATATTCATCCACAATCATTACCCTGTTTTCCTGGACAACATAATTGACGTCTTTTTCGAACAGGGTATAGGCACGCAGCAGCTGTGAAAGGTTATGCAACCGTTCACTGGTTTCCTGATATCTCTGCTGCATGGCTGCCTTGGCGTCATTTTTCTCCTGATGGGTCAGGGAAGAGTCCTCATCAATTTTCTGGATTTCAGTTATAATATCCGGCATTAAAAATTTGTCTTTATCCTCAGGTGAAAGATCGGACAATCCCTTGTCGGTCAGGTGCACTTCGTTCGACTTTTCATCCATTGAAAAAAACAATTCTTCTATAATGCTGTGCATTTCGCGGCGTTTCATGTCTGCGATTAAATCAGCATGAACCCGTTCGATAAGTTTATGCGATTCCGATTCTTCCAGCAGTTTCAGTAATTGGCGATGCTTGGGCATGCCTTTTTGAACCTTGTACATGAGTTTGCCGGCTTCATATTTGCTGTCACCGTCACCCGCGTCCAGCAATTCTTTAGCTTCGCGCAACAAGGCATTGCAATATACCATTTGTTTATTGACCAGAGACTGAACCAGAGGCTTGATTTCGTTATATGTTTTTGCCCGAGACCAGCCGACCGGGCCGGAAATAATCAGCGGTGTACGCGCCTCGTCAATCAAAATGGAATCAACTTCATCTATTATGGCGTAATTATGATCTCGCTGGACCATTTCTTCCTTGCGCATTGCCATGCCGTTATCGCGTAAATAATCGAACCCGAATTCACTGTTAGTGCCATAGGTTATATCGCAGGCGTATTGTTCCCGGCGTTCCGCGGGACTCATCTGATTTTGTATACAACCCACAGACACGCCCAGGAAATTGTAAATACCTGAATTCCAGTGTGCGTCGCGACGGGCGAGGTAATCATTAACAGTAACGATGTGAGCACCATTGCCTGCCAGCGCGTGTAAATACAAAGGCATGATTGAAACCAACGTTTTGCCTTCGCCGGTTGCCATTTCGGTAATAGCACCGCGATGAAGCACAATGGCACCCATTAGCTGCACATCATAGGGTAACATATCCCAGGTATAAGGGGTACCGCAGACGTCCCAGGTTTTGCCGCACATCCTACGGCAAGCGTTTTTAACAACCGCGAAAGCTTCTACCATGATATCATCAAGTGATTCACCGGCGGCTATGCGCTGCTTGAATTCGGCGGTTTTGGCCTGAACTTCGGTATCTGAGCATTTTTGAAGTTCAACTTCACATGCGTTTATCTGCTGGACCAGGGGCAGTAATTTCTTTATTATGCGCTTGTTCCGGTTACCAATAATTTTCTTCAAAATCCAATTTAGCATAAGGGTATTGCGCGAATGCGTCTCCTCATAATTATTACGTTATAGTATACAGAAACAGTGAATTGTATCATATTGACCTGAAGGTGTCAAAAACAGGAAAACCAAGGGAATGGAATTTGTGTGAAATCAGGCTTGACTTCATTTGTATCACTCGGTATAATCTAGCACAATAACCTAGGTTCAACTGAATAGTAAGGAGCTATGATATGAAACGATATGTTTGTACGTTATGTGGATATGTTTATGATCCAGAAGCAGGCGATCCGGATAGTGGTATCGCTCCGGGCACCTCATTTGAAGATCTTCCCGACGACTGGACCTGCCCGGAATGCGGGGCGGAAAAAGACATGTTCGAAGAAGAACAATAATGGTTTTCCAATCAGGTGTATCCACCCAGCGGTACGCAGGAGGCTGTTCCTGCGTATCGTCTTGTGTATATAAATGAAAACAAGAGTACGCAGACGGGTTTTCTGGTGGAGTCTCAGCAGTGGATATATAGTATTACTGTATATTACGTTGCCGCTCGGGCGGCCGGTTATAACCTGCATGCGAAAATATCTGGGTCCGACTGAACAGTCATACCTGATGTACAGTATCTTCGCGATAACCGCGGCAGGCCTGCTCGGGTATCTTATCGCTCGGTTTAAAACCTTTGCGCCGCAGGCATTTATATGTTTTTTCCTCTTGTGTCTGCTTTATAAATATGAATTTACAACCCTGATTACCTATCCTGAAGAACGGCTTCATTTTCTTGAATACGGTGTACTGGCACTGGTGTTGTTTAAGAGTTTTTCAGTTGATTTTAGGGGCATCTGGCCTTATATCGGCACTGCCTGTGCCGGAGCGCTGGTTGGCTTCGGAGATGAGGGTGTTCAATACTGTACCATCTATCTCCCGGCTGTATTTAAGGCACTGGGAATCGAATCGATCGATCCGGCAACCTTCCGCAGATATTTTGGATGGTCAGATGTAAAAATTAATGCACTGGGAGTAATGTACGGACTTGCATTTATAGCCACGGTATTTCGCAACAGGCGCATGCTGCCTGTTCCTACGTCTGCCGGCGCAGGGTCTGAAACGATATCCTGATTCTGTATACACCTATACAGAATCTTCTGCATGACAATCATTTACT
>CAZCLS010000069.1:0-2092 GCA_964499565.1 uncultured bacterium | reverse complement strand
TTCAGGATGTCCATAGATGGGAAGAAGAAAATATCCTGCCTGAGATAATCCGGCATCCGGAAGTACGGTTCAGCGATCTGAGAATGCGAACAAAGGCGCTTCCCGGTTTGTTTATGCAGGAGCTGGAGATGGATGTGCCGGAGGCATATATCAGCCACACGCTTCATCTTGTGTGCCGACCGCTTAGCCTGACTCCCGCGGCGGGGCGAATGTTCGTGAATGAAAATGCCAAGCCGTATCAGTATAATTTACGCGCTTTTGCTGATCAGATTACTGAGTGGCATGCACAGGAATATTCCATAACAGTTGTATGCGCAACCGATGCGGATAAAACCAGGCTGGAAGAATTACTTGATAGAGAATGTGATATTTCATCAGAACGATATACCGCGCTGACGGCGCTGTTGAGTGATGGGTGGATACTTCCTGATTGCCGGCAGGCAGTTGTAACAGACGATGAAATATTTCACCGGACATATACGCGCCGCCGTCGTCTGCGCCGTGTACGCAAAGGAAAAACCGTACCGATCGAGAACATTGCCACGATTACCGAAGGCGAATATGTTGTTCACATAAATCATGGTATCGGAAAGTTTGAAGGTATCAGATATGTTGAAATCGAAGGGCAGCAGCGTGAAATGATTGTAGTGCGGTATGCCGATGATGCCTTACTTTATGTACCGTTAGGCCATGCTCACTTGATTGAACAATACATCAGTGTGGGCCAGAACGAACCGGAACTTGACTCGTTAGGCAGCGGGCGCTGGGCCGCGCGGCGTAGAAAAGCCGAAAAAGCTGTCTTGGACATGGCAGCGGAATTACTTGAACGCCAGGCCCAACGCGAAGCGCTGGAAGGGTATGCGTACGCACCCGATACAGAATGGCAGCTTGCATTTGAAAAAGCATTTCCTTACGCCGAGACAGCTGACCAGGACAGAGCTATTAATGAGGTAAAACAAGACATGGAAACGCCCAGGCCAATGGACCGTCTTATATGTGGCGATGTCGGCTTCGGAAAAACCGAAGTTGCTTTGCGGGCGGCATTTAAAGCCGTCATGGATGGTAAGCAAGTCGCGATTCTTGTACCAACAACTATTCTGGCGCAACAGCACTGGCATACCTTTTCTGAAAGGATGGCGGAATATCCTGTACGGGTAGAAATGGTCTCAAGGTTTGTTTCTCCCAAAACGCAGAAAGCGATTCTTCAGGCTGTCAGCCAGAAACATGTCGATGTGATTATCGGCACCCATCGTCTGCTTTCACGCGATGTTTCGATCCCTAATCTCGGTCTGATTATTGTTGATGAAGAGCAACGCTTTGGCGTGCGTCATAAGGAAAAATTAAAAGTATTGCGCTCTCTGGCAGATGTGCTGACACTCTCAGCCACACCAATTCCCCGCACTTTGTATCAGTCATTAACCGGAGCGCGTGATATGAGTACAATTTTCACCCCTCCTGAAGAACGAATTCCGGTAAAAACACTGCTTATAAAAAATGATTACCGTATCATTCGGGAAGCAATTCTGCGTGAAATTACTCGTGGTGGGCAAGTTTTTTTCCTGCACAATCGCGTAGAGACAATCAATAGTGTGTGCGAGAAACTGAAAGAGCTGGTACCCCATGCGCGTTTTGCCATAGGTCATGGTCAGATGGACGAGAAAGAACTCTCGACTACAATAGAAGATTTTATTAATCATACCTATGATATTCTGGTTTGTACCATGATTATTGAATCAGGTGTTGATATGCCGAATGTAAATACGATTATAGTCGATAATGCGCATACATTCGGACTGGCTGATTTATATCAGCTTCGCGGCCGTGTCGGTCGATCAAACCGCCAGGCATATGCTTATCTGGTTGTGCCGTCTCATCTTACGCTTGATTCCGCAGCTCGGCATCGCTTGAAAGCGATTCTGGAAAACACCGCCCTGGGATCCGGTTACGCCATTGCCATGAAAGATCTTGAAATCCGTGGGGCCGGCAATTTGCTGGGGGCGGAACAATCAGGACATATAGCTTCTATCGGATTCGGATTATACTGCAAATTACTCCAACGGGCTGTGCAGTTGCTTAAATCAGGCCGGTTACA
>CAZCLS010000068.1:8722-12502 GCA_964499565.1 uncultured bacterium | reverse complement strand
ATATGCTTTTTTACTGCTTTTTGTCAATATTTATTAAAAATGCGACTGTATCCGGGGTCGTCCTGTCCGGCATTTGACGGATACCCCCGACCGGACTCAGCGAGTCCGGCTACAGAAGTGCTCAGCTCATAACTAACACTGCAGCCCTCTGCCCTCTGCCTTCGCATAGTAATTTGCCATTGTGAATAACAAGCCTGCCAGCAGCGCTTCCCCGGCTACCGTGCCCAGTACCGCTCCATTCATTCCCCGCAACCAAATTCCCCCGCTTATCAAAATGACACTGACTATCGACCCAGCAACTATCAGCGGCAGTGCGGCTGTCTGGCGGTGGCAGGCGTTCAACATCTGAAATGACATGACTCTGACCGGCGCGGCCGCCATCTGCCATACGGCCAGGACCAGCAATCCGGCGCTGGGAAGAAAGGCAGGTACATATAACAATTCAACAACCGGCCTGGCAAGCAGGAATCCGGCAACACTGCCGCAGACACCCAGCACAACCGCTATCAGGCAGGCTATCCGGAACACATGCAGGGCCTGGGCTTTGCTTTCTTTCAGCACCCGCGATATCCTGGCCAGGAAAACATAACTTGCCAGGGTTGCCAGGCTGATGGCGATATACACCAGGCGGTACGACGCGTTATACATGCCCGCGGCGGAACTGCCGGCAAAGATATACAGGAGCACAATCGCGGCATTTTCATGCAGGAGCAGGGCGGCATTGGAGAACGTGACCGGCACGGCCGCTTTCCACAATGTAAAAGAAATTCCCGCTCGAATTGAATACAACCCCGTACCCATCCGCCGCAGCCAGAGTCCAAGCAGAAAAGCGTTTTCCACCAGGATCGCCGCGCCGAATGCCAGCGGCACAACATAGATATCGCCAGGAGTGCTGACACCAACGAGCAGCAGGCCCACATACACGACTCTGCCCCCTATGAAATACAGGGTAACAGGCCAGGACCATTCCGCGCCGTAGAAAAGATGAACAGTATAGAATATCTGGGGAACAAATGACAAGGAATATAAGAGCAGGACCATGCCTAATTTTCCGGGCACACAAATTCCTGCAATCATTGTTACCGCAATTAATAAAATACACATCACCAGCCGCAGAGCGTACAGGTGAACGGTTAGCTGGCGCAAACGGTTTTCATCCGCTTCAGCGGCTAAGCGGGTTGTGATAGTATCAACCCCGGAAAAAGCGACCAGGCTGAGATAATTCACAATAGCAAACGCGACGCTGACAATCCCGTATCCCTGCTCTAAGAGATGATTTGCAATCCAGATATTGGCAACAAACATCAGGAGCTTGCTGATGGCATTGCCGAAACCGACCAGGCCCATATGCCGGCCCAGGAGGGTTATATGGTGTCTGCTCACGGGTTGTACCGGTATTTCACTATAATTTTATAATTTTTTTATTCTTGATGCCGCTGGTGGCATTGCGCGTGTCAACAATCAGCGGAGCGTGCTTGACCACTTCGCGATAATCAATACAGCTGTGGTCAGTAACGATTACAACACAGTCAACAGCCTTTAAGAGCCGCGGAGTAAGCGCAACCGATGCGATGATCCCGGCATCGGTTTTGAACGAGGGAATATACGGATCATGAAAAGAAACTTTGCCGCCGCGTAGTTTCAGCCGATCATAAATAGTAAGCGCCGGCGATTCACGCAGGTCGTCAATATCTTTTTTATAGGCGACACCCAACAGCACTATTTTAGAGCCGTTAATGCTCTTGCGGCGGGAATTCAGGGCATCGCTGATGAGCGTAATAACATGTTCAGGCATCGAAGAATTAACTTCATCGGCTAACTCGATAAAACGGGCCTTGTAATCAAGGGTTTTAAGTTTCCATGACAAGTACAGCGGATCGATCGGAATGCAATGGCCGCCCAGGCCCGGTCCCGGGTAGAACGGCATGTAGCCGAACGGCTTGGTACTGGCCGCACGGATAACTTCCCAGACATCCACATCAAGGTATGTGCACATTATGGCGATTTCATTGACTAACCCGATATTGATACTGCGAAA
The DNA here is from genome assembly GCA_964499565.1 of uncultured bacterium. Classification (GTDB taxonomy): domain Bacteria; phylum Auribacterota; class UBA3054; order UBA3054; family CAZCLS01; genus CAZCLS01. The sequence continues at coordinate 10,464 of CAZCLS010000068.1, read as the reverse complement.
CGTGTTTTCCAACAGCTTGGTCATTTCTGCCGCCGTGCAGGATGAAACCGGAACGATTGTATCCATGACTGTCCCGTACAGGTCGCAGGCCAGACTCGTACATGTTCGTGTGGCACCGCCGATAACCTTGGGGGTGTTATGGGTTTTATAAACGGGATTGCCCGGGTCGACCCGCTCGGGTGAAAAGGCCACGAAGACATCTTTGCCAATCTGCAATCCTTTTTCCGTCAAGGGATTAACTAAAAGTTCCTGGGTACTGCCGGGATACGTAGTGCTCTCAAGCACAAACAACGTCGCCGGACGCAGAAAAGGCATTATCGCATCACGAGCCTCAAGCATAAACGATATATCCGGGTCGCCGGTTTTGCTCAGAGGGGTGGGCACACATACGGAAATACAGTCAACATCTTTGATAATGGTATAATCGTCCGTGGCTTTCAGCAATCCTGATTTAACGAGGCCCGCTAATTCGGCGCTATCGACATCCTGGATATAATTTCTGCCTTTATTGATATTTTTAACCTTTTCGGCGCTGACATCTATACCCGTAACCTTAAAGCCGGCTTTGGCAAATTCGACTGCCAACGGCAAACCGACATATCCCAGACCCACAACGGCTATATGAGCTGTTTTACCAGTAATTTTCGTGCTGAGCAGTTCGGCCGCGGTATGTTTTTTCTTTACATGCCCCATTGTGTTTTTTCTCAATTGGCGTTAATTACCTATGCATGGTTTGCATTCCGGATACTATATGCCGATGATTTTTCTGAAATAGGCAATAGTCCGTTTCAATCCGTCTTCAAGCGCTATATGCGGTTCCCAGTTCAATGTCTTTTTGGCTATGCTGATATCCGGCTGACGCTGAACCGGATCGTCCGGAGGTAGGGATTTGTTGACGATTTTCGATTTGGAGCCGGTAAGCTTTATAACCAGTTCCGCCAGTTCCAGAATAGTGAATTCATTTGGATTACCTATGTTGACCGGCCCGAAAAAGTCGTCTTTTCCCATCATCCGCATAGCGCCTTCCACCAGGTCATCCACAAAACAGAAAGAGCGGGTCTGACTGCCATTCCCATACACAGTGATATCATTGCCGCGCAATGCCTGCACGATGAAATTAGATACGACCCGGCCATCATTTTCCTTCATGCGCGGGCCATAGGTATTGAATATTCGAATGATTTTGGTGTCAACATTATTCTGCCGGCGATAGTCATACATCAGCGTTTCAGCAACGCGCTTGCCCTCGTCATAACAACTGCGTATGCCAATGCAGTTGACATTGCCCCAATAGCTTTCGGTTTGCGGATGAACTTTGGGGTCGCCATACACTTCGGATGTGGAAGCCTGCAGAATCCGTGCGCCGACCCGTTTGGCCAGTCCCAGCATATTTATCGCGCCCAGCACGGAAGTTTTCACGGTTTTGACCGGATTGTGCTGGTATGACATCGGCGAGGCTGGACAGGCAAAATTATAAATCTGGTCAACTTCCAATAATATCGGATTTACGATGTCATGCCGGATCATTTCAAAGTAAGGATTATCAATCAAATGGACTATATTCTCGCGGCTCCCGGTAAAATAATTGTCCAGACAGATTACTTCATGACCTTTTTCAAGCAGCCGCTCACATAAATGACTGCCGATAAATCCGGCTCCGCCGGTTACTAATACGCGCGTTCTACTCATTACGTGGTCTCCCGTGTAAAACCCAATACATCGTTCATCGAATACATGCCGGC
>CAZCLS010000068.1:0-8622 GCA_964499565.1 uncultured bacterium | reverse complement strand
ATTACGTGGTCTCCCGTGTAAAACCCAATACATCGTTCATCGAATACATGCCGGCTTGTTTGCCTGTCAGATACAGTGCCGCCTTCAGCGCCCCGCGGGCGAATGTGTCCCGGTTGCTTGCTTTGTGTGTCAATTCGATCCGCTCCCCTTCCGTCGCGAAAATAATTGTATGCTCACCAGCTACATCTCCGCCACGAACAGCGTGCACGCCTATTTCTCCAGCTGGCCGTTCGCCCGTTATTCCCTGCCGGCCATATACTATAGAACTGCCCCGCTCGACATCGCGGCCTTCTTCTATCATTTCAACTAACTGGACGGCTGTGCCGCTCGGAGCGTCTTTCTTGCGCCGGTGATGCATCTCGATTACTTCCGCGTCATAGCGCTCATCCAGCGCCCCGGCCGCCTGCCGTACTAAGGCGAACAGCAGGTTTACTCCTATGCTGAAATTGGGCGCATGTAGTACCGCTATGCTTTCAGCCGCCTCAGTCAGTGCCTGCAAACCAGATTCCTCGATCGCCGTTGTTCCCATGACCAGAGCCGTTCCGGCTTCCGCGTATACGTTCGCCCGTTCCGGCACTCCGGTCGCTAACGCGAAATCTATTACCACATCCGCGTCACGGATAGCATCCTGAAGCGAATCAGTCAGGATAACTCCCGTAGCGGGTATACCGGCTAATATCCCGGCATCCTGCCCCAGGCAGGGATGTCCGTTGCATTCCGCCGCACCGCTGATGGTAAGTTCATCCATTTCCGCCGCGCAGGCTATAATCCGCCGGCCCATCCGCCCCGCCGCGCCGCACACACATATTTTATTCATGTTTCAGGTTCCCGGTTTATCTAGTAATGTTTCGATCGTTCCCAGTACCATCTCAACCGTTATTTTGCTCATGCACGGTGTGCTGCCATCATGGCAATGCTTTTTCCGGCAGGGAACACAAGGCATATCAACCGACAGCACATTATCCGGCTGATTATATGGCCCGTGCTGATGCCGGAGTGTCGGTCCCATTAATGCCAGTACACAGCCCCCTGTCGCGACCGTTAAATGCATCGGACCGGTATCTCCGGCGATAACCATGCGGCTGTCGCGGCAGAACACTGCCAATTCTTTCAGATTCAGGACTCCGGCCAGAGGGACAATCCCTCCTTCCGCTCCGAACTGTTGACACGCGTCCGCGGCAACTGATTCAACCAATGCCTTTTCATCCCGGGTACCGCTGATATAGACAGTAGAGCCATAGCGGCGGTGCAGTTCCGCCGCCAGTCTGGCGTGCGCTGGTTCCGGCCATTTTTTTATTTCCCACCGGGTTCCAGGCACTAACACAAAATAATCACCCTTCCGGCTCTCAAGGCGCTCATGCAACTGGCGTGTGCATTCATCCAGCCCGCTCCAACGCCAATATCCAGGCGTCTGAACGTCACCGAGTTTTTTTAGCGTGGCAAGATAGCGGTCTACAGCATGCGTTTCAGGATTGCTGATTATTACGCGCTCAGTATAAAAAAATGACGAGCACTCGCGCGCATCGGCAAATCCGATTCTAACAGGTGCTCGCGTAACCCAGGCAAACCACCCGCTGCGCAGCAGTCCCTGCAGCTCAAGCACAATATCATACTGGCGTTTGCGAAGGAACCAGCATAAACGCGTGAATGAACGCACTCCTTGAGCCACACCGCTCATTCGCCGCCAGGAACCGCGGTCAAACGTGACTACCCGGTCAACACCGGCATGTTCAACTAAACCGGCATACTCCTCATTAGCAAGCCATTCGAGCGTTGAATCCGGAAATAACAATCTGAGCTGAGGCACGACCGCCATAGCATTGGCAATATCACCCAGCGAGCTCGGTTTGATAATAAGGATGCGCTTACCCACTCATGCATCCGGTTGCTTAAACGGGTTCCACGTCTACTATCTCGGGAATATTTTCCCGAAGCACTTCCAGCACAAACCCTTTAAGGGTAATCATGGCACTGGGACAACCGCCGCAGGCGCCCTGCAGTTTAACTAAAACCACATTATCGGAACGTATCCCGATATATTCACAACCACCTCCATGGGTAGCCAGCATCGGGTTGATTTTCTCTTCTATGACTTTTTTTACGTGTTCTTCCATTGTTTACCTTTTCGTAGTACTTTAATCAATGTACATCTAGTGTCTCTATTTTAGCAGAGAGGCCTTTTTTTTGCAATTCCACCCTGATTCCCAAAATCCGCGATGGGATGAAAGAGAATGAACCGCGCAAAACAAAGGATACTCTCAACAATCGACACCCAAATTGAACGGGCATTCATGATTAGTGAATGCCCGTTCCATCAGTCATACTGTATTGTGGTTTATCGTCTGCCGCCGGTCGGGCGCACCGCCTCACCTCCGATCGGGCGCGCGGCTCCGCCACCGGCCGGACGCGCGGCTCCAGCGCTGCTCGGGCGGCTGACACTGGGCGCTGTTGTCCTGCTTTGAGTCGGTTGACGGGGCGTTTGGGTTCCTTGATAAGTCTGAGCCCTGCTGGTTCCCGATTGACGGGCCTGTTGCTGACGGTTTAAATCCGTCTGGGTTTGACTGGGCGTCCGCTGGGCCGGTTGTTGTGCAGGTTTTGACCAGCCCGTACTTTCCCGCTTCTGCCACCCATCTATATCTTGTTTGTATACATTGCCCGATTTATCAGTATACACATTGTTCGGCCGCGTGGAAGGCTGTGTAGCAGGGCGCGTAGTCGGTTGTGTTGCAGGGCGGGTTGTTCCTCCCGTCGTCGGCTGCCGTTGCCCGGTTCGGTCCGGTATAGTCGGCTCTATCCGCTCGCGTGCCTGGTCGCGCTGGGATACTTCGCGCCCGGCACGGTCCTGAATCTGCTCGCGACGTTCAGAATCTGTTGGTTGAATCCGCCCGGTCGCCTGGTCTCGTTGCGTTACTTCACGCCGGCTGGCGTCCCCGGCCTGGCGGCGGTCGGTGATTGTTTCTCTGGTTTCCTGCCTGCGTTGCTGATCCGTCGTTTCCACCCGATCGCGCCGCTGATCGCCCTGGGCGATTTCGCGTTCTCTATTGTCGCGCGGTTGACGGCCATCATATTGTTCCTTTACTTTTCTTTTTTGTGATTCGTCCCAATTCGGCCGGCGGTTATACACGTTTACTTCTTTTTTATAGACAGTACGGTTGTCGATGTACACTTGATTACCGCATTCACGATAGCCGCCATAGCCCCACCATCCGCCGGAATTCCAGCCGCCATAGCCGCCTGCCACACCCCAGCCCATTCCGCTGTATCCAAAGCCGACCCAGCCGACAGGTCCACCCCAGCCAACCCGGAAACCCCAGCCCGAATACGAGGAATAATGCACCCCGTATCCAAATGTGACAGGGCGCGGATAATAATAATTCCGGTACCAGGGCCGGTAATGATAACCGGTGCCATACACGACAACGCCGGCATAGGGGTAGCACCCTATATATCCGGGCGTATACCCGACATACACAACTTCGGGGGTATAATCATAGACATAGACATATCTGACTGGATACACCGGGCAACTGGGCGGCATGGTATAAATCACCGGGGGAATGCGGACTGAGACTTTCCACAAACCGATTGGCCCTTCAGATTCAAACCAGACACCATCGTTGCAGCAATAATATCTATTGTCCGCTCTAACAACTGAATAGCCCGTATTAACGGCATATTCCATCTCCGTACCTTCAACCGGTTCAAATTGCGGATCGCCGTCATATGTTACTGAAATCGTGGCCTCGTCGCGCTTGATCGCCGCGGTTTGCGGTATATACGTGTCTAACACTGCATCTTTTGCCTCGACGGTTCCTGCCACTTGCGCCAGTACATCGCCTTTGTCGGATTCAGATGATATTTCCGTGAAGTCTGACGGCAGTTTGTCCGGTGCAACGTATACCCAGGGTCCATCTTTTGATTCGGCTGAATACCATCTACCAGCCAGCAAAACGTATTTGCTCTGTGTATTAATATCCAGGAAAACATCACTGTCGGTATTTTTGATGTACAACAGTGACGTGCCACGGATCGGCGCGAAATCCGGCGGGCCGTTGATTACGATTAATTCTGCCGGTTTGGTTGATACGATGATCTCAGGTATCTGTTCAAACGACTCTTCCTGTTCAGCCGATGTATCCTGGTCTTTCTCGGCCAAAGCACGCACTTCTTCCGGAACATTTTCTATATACTGCCACGGCCCCAGTGCTTCACCGGCGCTATACCATATCGTTCCGCCTTTCAAATAGTATTTCTTGGTATTCATGTCCAGAACAATGAAAAAGGGCGTGTTGACTATCCGCATAAGCTTGGTGTCGGGTACGGCGTTCATAATCGGATCACCCGTCAGTGTTACCAGCACTGCCGGTGTATTTGCAAATAGTATCTGCGGTGGGGTCGTATCGATATTCAGCGTCGCCTGCTGCTCCTTTTCAGCTACATCAAGCATTGCCAGCAGGCTGTCAAGCTTGAATGTTATATCCCGCTTGGGTACTTCCTTTTCCAGAAAGGCTGCCAGATTATCCTGCTGTTCTTTGGTCGAGTTGGGAAAACGCACATTAGATACCTTAATGTCAAGCAGGTTCACAATGCGCGTGTCACGGTCGGTCGATACCCGCGCTTCTACCCAGATCGCCCCGAACACCGGCTCGCTGCTCCCCGGTTGTGTCACTGATACCGCCGCGCGCGCCTCAATAATATTCTTTTTAAATGTTTCTACCTGCGGTTGATAGACGACTACCGTGCCGGCCGGGTCCTGAAATTCCATCGGCCATTCCCCCTCCGCTGCCCGGACACTCACAGCGCACAGCATTACCCCTAGTATCCCGCTCAGACAATATAGTCCATACTGCCCTACTCTATTTTGTATTGTTTTCATCGATATGCTCCTGTTGAAGTGATTCTGAATCTTCTTTCAGTCATCCATTATATCATTTTATGGTTAGACGTACCTAAACCCAGAAATATTCTATTTTTGCTCCGGCCGGTTTTATTCATCAGACCCTAATTCCGCGATAGATGTAGGTGCAGTAGATACAAGGCGTGAGATACGCGAGCGTATTTGTATACGCCAAGTGTCTCACAACACGGTAGATGCTGTGCATACGGCTACCCATAAGGGTGGGATAACATGCGGGCTTTTTACGTTCACCCATTGGGTGTTATTTTTTTCTTCACGTCTAATCGCCGTTTTAATCATTCATCTGTCATCTCTTTTCGGTCAAAGATCGCGGTTACGATTACAGTGTCCGATTATAGTACTTTTTTTGGTTCATCACAAAATTAGTGTCCAGTTCCATCCCATCGCGGATTTAGGGTCCGATACTCAAGCCGATTATTCTGACTATGAATGCTACTATCCAGGCTACTGCAGTCGTATACACGACCAGAAAGATGGTTACTTTTAAGCCGAATTCCCTGAAAAATACCATAACTACCGCTAAACACGGTATATATAACAAAACAAACACCATTAATACATAGGCATTAAGCGGCTTGCCCTTAAATACAGGGTCGTTCTGCAGCCTGTTTTGCAACGCCGTTGAACGTTGATCCGACTCCCCTACGCCATACACTATTCCCAGCGTCGATATAACTGCTTCCTTGGCAGCTAAACCGGTTATCAGCCCCACTCCCACTTTCCAATCGAATCCCAGAGGGGCTATGACCGGTTCAACTATCTTGCCCAGCCGGCCGGCATAACTGTGTTCAATGCGCAACTGGCTGATTCTGGTTTCAGACAAAGCTGCAGTAGTGTCAGCGTTTCCCGTTATACCTGCCTCCACAATATCAGGCGCCAGGACTGGATGTGTGCACAGGTACCACATGACAATTGAGGCCCCCAGAAGAAGCGTGCCGGCCTTTTTCAGATACATCCAGGCCCGCATCCACATCAACATCATAACACTGCGCAGTGTCGGCAGCCTGTATGGCGGTAATTCCATCAGAAGCGGTGTCGTCTCCCGGCCGAAAAATGTGAATCCCAGTACATTGGCCATCACTATCGCTACTAGTATCCCCAGAAGATATATCGAAAGCAAAACCGGCGCGTGATAGCGCGGCATAAAAAAGGCGCTGATGAAAAGAGTGTACACCGGCAGCCGCGCTCCGCATGACATGAACGGCACTATCAGAGCCGTGACTATCTGGTCCCGGCGTGAATCAAGGCCGCGCGTGGCCATTACCGCGGGAACCGTGCAGCCGAAACCGACCAGCATCGGGATAAACGATTTTCCGTGCAAACCGATTCTATGCATAATGCCATCCATCACAAAGGCCGCACGGGCCATATATCCCGAATCTTCCAGAAAGCCGATCGCCAAAAATAGCAGCAGGATATTGGGCAGAAATACCAGCACTCCTCCCACGCCGGCAATTATTCCGTCCACGATCAGTGATTTGATAAATCCAGCCGGGAGCAGCGAGCCGACAAATCTACCGAATAGTTCCAGCAATGTTCCAATACCATCCATCAATGGTTGCCCGATGGTAAAAACGACCTGGAATGTCACGTACATGCTCAGCCCGAAAATCAACAGTCCTAAAATCGGGTGGGTCAACACGGTATCAAGCTTTTCCGTAAGCGCGAAACGCGCTTGGCGACTCTGATGAACGCACATCCGTGATATTCCGTGAGCAAACCCATACCAGCGCCCCGTAAACAACCGCTCCACCCGCTCGTGCCGGCGGCGCCGCAGCCCCTGCCGCAGAGCATCTGCCTGTTCCAACACAGCCGGATTTCCCGCGTCAACCGGGTAGGCTGTTCTCCCGCTCAGCAGGGCTACCGCGCGCGCGTGATGCGATACCGTCGTTTCCCCGCTTAATGCTTTTTTTATAGTATCCAACGCCTCTGTGATTTCCGTGCCATAATCAATTTTACATGTCGGCAAAACCGGTTCGCGTGCAAGTGCATGCACGTGCGATAATAACTGTTTGGTGCCTTTGTTACGCCGGGCTGTCATCGGTATCACAGGCATACCCAGCATAACCGTTAGTTTATCGATGTCTATCTGTAAACCAAGCGTTTCGCCCTCATCCATCATATTAAGCACCAGGATCACAGGCACGCCCGTTTCAATCAGCTGTGCTGTTAGAAATAAATGCCGCTCGAGATTCGTCGCGTCAACGATATTGATTAGTATATCCGGTGGCGTTTCGCGCACATAGTGCTCAACAACTTCTTCTTCTATCGAATAGGATGATAAGCTGTACGTTCCCGGCAGGTCAATGACTTCATACTTGATATCCCGGTATTCAAATGTGCCCCGCTTCTGTTCTACCGTCACGCCCGGCCAGTTGCCCACCCGCTGGCGGGCACCCGTGAGATTATTGAACAGACAGGTTTTTCCGCAATTCGGATTACCGGCTATTGCTAATGTTATGTTGGTTTCCGCCATAGATGAATGGGATTGTTAGAATGGACCGTCAACTCGCAATTTTAACATGCAGGCAGGTTGCCAGGCCTCGGCCGACCGCAATACATGACGAGCCGGCCTGCATCATTACCGGGGATCCAGCTGCATTCTGCAGTACCCGCACGTTCTGCCCGTTTGCTATGCCCATCGCTGCCAGCCGCTCAAGCCGGCGATGGCCTCCCGTGATGCGCGCGATTGTCCCCTCTTCCCCCCTGCGCATCATGGTTATAGGTATTGTATTATCTTCTTCCAATGTGTCCGTGTCTATGTGCTCCAGAAAATCACACAAACGGTCAAACGTGTCTTTACTGATGGCATGCTCTACTTTGCAGGCATCCTCCTCGGCAATATCGGCCTGTACCCGCAATACTTCCGCAAAAAACCGCCTCAGGGTCTTATGACGCTTGAGTACAAACTCCGCCTGCTCCCGCCCTTCTTCCGTCAGATTGATCAAACCTCGCCGGGGCTGTTCTACCAACCCCGCTTCTTTCATGCGTGTAATTACTTCTACGACACTGGGCGCGCTGACGTTCAATTCATGCGCAATATCAATTACCCGCACGCCGCCGGTATCATGAGAAAGGTTAAGTATTACTTCAAGATAATCCTGCTGGGTATCACTGGGAGAGCTCATACAATCCTTTAATTAGGTTAACCTTATTAATACTACCTAATTATTCCCCGTTTGTCAATCCTTTTTTGGTGCTTTTTCCCTTTATGGAACCTTACTATTGTCCAGTTCCATCCAATTGCGGATTTTGGGTCTTTTACGTTCGTTGCATTTTCAACATAAAAATGCTATGATTAACTGTTCGTTGGTAACACTTTTATAAGCAACGGCTTAAAAGCCAAATGTCATTTTTTTGCGTGATATATTGCAAAATTTCGACTATTTAGACGCGGAACACAGAGTCATGAAACAATTTTGTGCGCCAACTAGCGTGTTCATATATATATACGCTGAAAAGGTATTTTTTTTGCGTAATATACGGAAAAACTTTCTTGCCCCGGGAAATTAATGTGAGTGATATACGGAATTAGAACAACCGGAAAAACGGGTAAGACTATGCTGCGGTAGCACATATACATAGAAAACGGATCCTGATATCATGAGTGATATACGGAATGACCCTGAATAGTGCGGTATAATTACTAGTTATATTGAGAGAATAACGATGAAATGGATTTGTGTCTTGCTGATTGCCACACC
>CAZCLS010000067.1:3746-12716 GCA_964499565.1 uncultured bacterium | reverse complement strand
GCAGACTGTCACCGGATTTACGCGCCCTGTGACGCGTTGGTTACTGGATCGTGGTTTATCGACGGTCGCTTACGTCCGGTATATCCAGCTGCGGTTGAAAAATATCCGCGAACGTTTATAACGAATAAACGCATAATCACTGAATTACGATCAGATTTAGGTACGATGATTATGGCAAAGATCGGCGCGTTGAATGTTGGGAGAATACCAGTTAAACATCCGCTGCCCTGTACCGAACAAAAATGTTTCAGCTATCGCAAAGGAGAAGAACTAGGCCGGTTTGAATTCGGTTCGACGATAGTACTGCTGTTTGAAAAAGGAAGATATAAACTTGGCGAAACAGTAGTTGTTGGACGAAAAATCAAGATAGGGGAAGCGATAGCGAGTAGTTGTTAGGGTTTAGGGTTCAAGTGTTGTCAGGGTTCAGGGTTCAGCAAAACCATCATCCATCATCCATCATCCATAAAAAAAACACCCCGAACAACAAAATGTCCGGGGTGTTTTTATCGATTGGAATTCTAATCAGGGATACTTTTTAGGTATCTGGTAAAATTTATCTCGCCAATCCCGGGCAAAAACATTGGTGCCATCGACGTACAAGGCTGGGAAATCAGTAGTAGAATCCGGCAGCAGTTTCGCATAATCTTTGCTGACGACAAAAACTTCAACCAGGTCGTATTCCGGGAGGAGCGAATTAAAGAAACCGAGTTTAGGCAGGGATTTTTCCAATTTAAGGGTTGACGTGGAACCGGAACGTGGATACACCGCGATGTGGTAATCACGTTTCTGGATTTCCTTATTACCGTAATTAAAGAAGATGACACCGCGCATCGAGCGTTTTTTTGTTCTGGTAATCATGGCATGGAAAAGGATATTGCTTTCCATGGGGATCGCCGCAAGCTCAGCGGTTGAGGTGTGAAAAGTATTGCTGGTGGAGGTATAATCATAGACACCGGTAATAAGGTTCAGGGAGACGATATGACCATCGAACTCGGCATCGGGCCAAAGAATGCGGACACGTTGTTTACCGCGTTTGAATTTGAGGCGGCCGGCAACGGCATGGGCATCATTCGTACCGGGCAGGCGGGTAACAGACCTGTCTTTGGCAATAATGACGGTACCATCGAAGAGCGAGCCGGCAGAGAAGGCATACTGACCGGTAATCTTACGTCTGCTATACTTTTTGCAGAGGGCGGTACCAACGGTCAAGAGAGCCAGGATAATAAAAATCAGTGGTAAAAATTTTCTCACAATTTCCTCCTTTCACCAGAACGCCGGTGAAATATTCTTCCAATCAATTATTCAACAGAACGGTTTGGTAAAACCGCCATCATATCACGGAACAGTTCATCGTACCGATTACAAACTTCACGGGCCCACATCGCTTCATTTTCGTAGATAGAAATAAAGCTGAGACCGACCAGGGATTTACTGCGGGAATCATTTGATTCCCAGACCGTCTGGCCGGTGCGGGCATCAACGAGGATGACACGGGCTGTAACCTTATTATAGGAAAAGAAAAAGCCATAGGAATGGGATTGCTCCAACACTTCACCGAAGCAGAGCAAGTCGGTTTGAAGGGCCTGAAACAGGGCGGCGAACTCCTTCGGGTCAATGGCTTTTCTGGGCAAAGTTTTCAGAATTGCGTCGGTCCGGCTCAGGGGTGGCAGCGTGTAGTCTTTTGATGCTGCTAACTTACCGTAAAAGGATCTGCGTGCAAAGGTAGAAGCAGATTGACTTCCGGACTTATTGAAAAATGGCAAAACTGCTATTGAACGGTAGGAGGGACGTACTGCCATTTTAATATGATCCGTATTCCAATTGACTGCTTCGTAGAGATTCTCTCGGCGGGATACTGCGCACCCACTGAGGACCAGACCTACAGCAATTACTGAATATATATAACGAAAACTACTCATATCAGAACGAAAATCCTGTACCCAGGGTAAATCCTTCAAGCGGGTCCCAGTCCTTGGACTCGGAGTCTTTGACAACGGGGATACCGTAATTAAGCCGCAAGGGCACGCGCCACATTTTAAGGATGACACTGCCGCCGACGGTCATGTTGATTTCCCAGGTATTATCACGTGTTTCTTCTTCAAGAATATAGTTGCCTGATTGTGTCAGATAGGCTTTCGTATATTTACGTTCTTTCCACCAGACATCACCGGCATCCATCCAGACCGAGGCATGCAGACTGAACTGTTCATTATGGGTGTAAACCGGGAACATGTACTCCAGTGAACCGAAATATTTAAGAGTGCCGCCCATGGCATTGTTACCGGAATAATCTTTGGGTCCGGCCATACCGTAACTGAAGCCGCGTAATTCCTCGGCGCCACCGAGGAAGAAGCGGTCGAAGATCGGCGTGTTAGGAGTAGCGAAGCCGAGGGAGCCGCGGGTCAGCAGGACATGTGAACCGCTGAAAAGTGCCTGTGGTTCACGTTCAAACAAATCGAACAGTTTGAAATAGTGCCCGTGCTTCATTTCGATCAAGCCGTAGGTTTCGGTACCCAGACCGATTTTTGTTTTGAAGAGTGAGAAGGAACCGCGGGTAGGCCAGAGCAGGTTATCACGGGTGTCGCGGGTCAGCGAAATAACCGGGGCAGCCTGGACATAGGTGCCTTCTTCTTCTTTCAGATACTTGTCATATTCTTCATACTGCAGAGGGAAAACCCGGCGGCGCACACGGCCGTTGCGCGGATTGACTCTACGTCTGACGAGATACTGGGTATCATCGCCGACAATGTTATCATCATACGACAGTGATTTATCAACATCGACTCTGAGCACTTCGCCAATCACCGTCAAATCGGCGCGGATAGTACCGATATATTTTCCGACCCGGGGAACCCAGCGGAAACTGATGGGAGTACCGGCGCGGACATCACCACCAACGCTGAGGATTCTATAGTCGGGGCCCATGGTTCCGTTATTACGGAAATACACATCAAAACCGGCTGAGACTTTACGGCCGTGGAGTTTTTCGTACAGGAAATAGGGCTCGGTAAAACTGAGCACGACATCCTGACGATTGATACCGAGTTCAGATTTGATGCGTAATTTCTGACCGCCGCCGACGAAGAAATTACGCCAGTTTTTATAATCGAAATTGGGCTGTTCAAGAGTGATGGTACCGAAAACCAGGTCGGAAGAAGAGAAACCGACACCGACACCGAGCTGGCCGGTCAGTTTTTCTTTAACGTCAATGTCAATATCCTTGGCGTTAGGGATACTCTTGCTGTCAGTTTCATAAAATTCAACCTTGCTGAAATAGTTGAGGTTCTGCAGACGCTGGCGGCTGGTTTCGATACGATAGAAATTATAGCGGTCGCCGGGCAGAATATTGAGTTCACGGCGGATAACGATATCCTTGGTCCGGTCATTACCTTTAATAGCGATAATGCCGATATCGAACACCTGATTTTCCTGAATTTCGAAAAAGACATTAACCAGCATATTGGAAGGAACAGCCTGCTCGGATTGGAGAACCTTGGTACTGACGAGTACATCGGCATAGCCGAGAGCCCGGTAATAATTTCTGAGATTGTCAGAATCCTTCTCAACAGCCTGGGGCGAGTAGATACCGCCTTTATAAATGGCGACTTCATACAGAAGATTGGTGGCGTAAAATCCTTTCAGTTTACCCTGGCGGATGGCAATTTTATCAATGTGGTAGCGTGGACCTTCATTAATAGAGATATAGAGGGCAATACCATTGCGTTTTTCAGTTGGTTTGATATCATAATCGATTGCGACTTCGATATAGCCTTCTTTCTGATACATTTCGGTAATGGTCCAGATATCCTCTTTAAGAGTATACTCATCATATTTTCCGAAGAGGAAACCGAAACGGGGTTTGGTCTGCATGGCAAAAATGAGACGGGTATCACTGAAGACGGTATTGCCGGAGAAGATAACCTGACGCACATAGGATGGCGGACCTTCATCGATAGAGATAGAAAGCAGAGCGCTCTGACCGTTTTCGGAAGGTTTAATGGTATATTCGATTGAGGCCTGGGCCATACCCTTAGAGGCGTAGAGATTTTGAATGCGGATGATATCATTATTAAGGGTAGCTGGATTAAGGGGTTTATCCAGCTTGGAATTAATTTCGGCGAATAGTTTCTTTTCGCTGATTTCCTTTTCGCCCTGGATATCGATTTCAGAAAGGATGGGACGTTCGACAACGCGGTAGGTAAGAATAACTTTATTGTCCTGAATGACTTTCTCGACTTCAACGGAATCGAATTCAGCGCTTTGCATGAGTTCGCGGGTATCTTCTCTGGCAGTTTCTTCGGAATAGAAATCACCCTCTTTGGTTTTAAGGGAGTCGAGAATAACGGATGCATCGACGCGGTTATTGCCGACAACGACAATATTAGCAACGATATTAGAAGAAGGTTGCGCACATGTCGGATGCGCGAACAAAAGAAGTACAACCCCCCACAAAGCAATTCCGTAGAAAAGCGTTTTTGACATACAAATCCCCCAGTTTCCTAGTCAATATATCAAGCGGGATAACGAAATACAAACCCATGTTGATATACTGTTAATAACCTGTTAATAAAGCTCCTTTTTCCACAAACCGCATATAAAGAGCCAAGCAAGCGACACCAATATTATCAAATTTTCCACAGGAATGCAACACTTTTTTTACAGGTTTTCCACAGGTTATACCCAAATAAGGGGAACAATGGCAACACAGGTGAATAACTTTGTGGATAACTGACACAATATATTGTGATTCAGGTAATTCACAAACCCATGATGTGTAAAAATTGTGTAATACCTGTAATTTATGTGTGAATATAGTGTGGAAAAAAAGTGGGGAAAATAAATGTCGTTTGTATGTGGAAAGCCATATTTATAAGGGTTTTCAGGCTTGTATCTCGGAATATAAAAGAAAATTGCGGGATGAATGTTATAATGAACTGAGCCTGAGCCATTCAACGATAATAAAATGGACGCGTTCAATCAAGGCGCTGAGCCGGGTCATAAAGGTATTGCCGAAAAAGGCGCCGAGGGCTATCATTAGAAACCAGCGGCCGAGACTTGCGGGGGCTTTGATGTACAATTTTTTCCGGCTGAAAACAAAGAAAAAATAAATCAGAACGGTAACGGTTCCGGTCATGAATACGATATTTTCGATACTCATACCGATCCGGTTCGCGAGAGAAGCGTCACGAACGAACGAAGAGCCAACCCAGACAGGTTTACATGTTTCGGCGATCTGGGGCATAAGCTGATTAAATTTATCTTTAAAGGCCAGGCCGGCGCCGGCGCCCATGGTAATACAGAAAGCGATCCGGCTGATCCAGAAATATTTTTTACTGTATTGAAAATACCAGAGCAAGCCGATAATGCCGGGAATAATGAGCAGCAGACCGCTTATAATTTCGGGAGTAAAACCCTGTGAAAAAACAGAGCGGCAGGAGCTGAAGACCGGCACGGCCCATTTGTCAATCAACTGCTGGCGAACGACGACGGCGGTGCCCATGCCGGCCGCGGAACCGAGCAGGGCGTGTTCAAAAGCGCGGTAAAACTGATTTTCCTTATAGAGGAAGGAGTAGATCGCGATAGTGCTGATGGCACCGAGCCAGAATTGCAGTCGGACAAACCAGATATAGGATTGAGCGCCGGGAAGGAGAGAAGCCTGATAAATACGGATTTCATTCAAGCCCAGAGCAGCGGCGACGATAACACCGGCCAGGGCGCCCGCGATAATCAATTTATAGTGATTGGTATTACGATTCATAACCTGCTACGGTTTCACGGTTTTTTTCTATGTTGAAATTTCGAGGCCAGCATGGCGATATTACCCAGGATGATGGCGGAAACGACATACAGAGTGGCAAACGATTGGACAGTAACGGTCTGGGTAGCGATACCTTTAGCATTAACGAGGCTTTCATACGCGGCGGCGCCTGGTGCGCCGGCCAGCATGCCGCTTAATTGGCCTGAATCAAGAAAGGGGTAGGCGCTGGAGCTGCTGATAGCAACGGTACCGCAGGCATAGGGAGTGCCGTAGACACCCTGAATAAAGCCGATCCAGGGTGTTTCGATACGGTCCCAGACATAGGAGACCTTAAAGACAAGAGAGATGTCAGAAATATCTTCAACGCCCTTCATTACCGGCAAATCAGACAACGGGGTGCCGTAAATATCGGTGCCGATAAAGCTGGGAATATCTTTGGCGAGGGCCTGCATCATGGCACCGCCGGCGGGAGTGACCGCGTTCCAGACGCAAAAATCACGGCCGTATTCTTTATGCATTTCATCGGCTAACGTGCGGGCCAGGTCCATGCCGAATTTCTGACCTTCGGGCTGGGTAGTCCAGGTCATGACGGCGAATGGGATATTACGCGAAAAGAGATGACGGACAACCGAAAGGTACTGACCTTCACATTCGGCACGGATACCGGCAGCGAGTTCGGAATCGATAATGACGAGTTGATTATCAGGCAGCAACTCGATCAGGTCGTACAACTTCTGGACAGAAGCGGGAACCGGGACGGGCATAGGGGGGCTGAGAAAGACAAACAGGACAACGACCAGGCCGAAGAGCAGGTAGAGGATACGCGGATCGCAATACTGGACGCGGTCCCAGAAGTATGTATACACGGGTTTACTCATCGTGGGTAACCTCGATACCGGTATAGACGCTGTTATCGATACCGAGCCAGATTCTGAGAGAAATTGACAGGGCGCCGATCAGGATGCCGATCAGGACGCCGCGATAGGCGGCGGCATTGATGACCGTGAGGAGTTTTTCGGCCAGCCAGGGCAGACCTAGAAAAGACAGGCTGGGGGGAAGCCCCTGCGCCAGCCATTCGCCTAAAGGCAACTGCCCGAGCATGACAATAACAGCAGAGACCATCAACAGACCCGCCTCGGCCGAACGGACTTTGAAAGAGCGGTAGGCGGCACTGACGATGAAAAAGGTAATCATGGAGAAGACGGCGATACCCATGGGTTTCTGAAAAGACTCGAAAATGAAATTCCAGCCGAACGACCACTGCTGGGGAGTAAGGATAAAGGGTTTGGAATCTTCGGAGATCATGTTGCCGAAATAGGTGAAAATGCCCATCGTGGCGAGAAAGACAAAGAAAACGATACTGTTATGCCAGTCTTTCTGAAACTGAATCACTTTTTTGCCATGAAAGATAATCAGGTTGACAACAGCCATAAAGACAACAAAGGAGGCGATCAAAACGAGGAACTGACCGGCCCATTCGGTTGCGCGTGAAAGATAGGTTGGCGAGCCCTGGGCGCCGATAGTTTTAATAACCGAATTGGAACCGTTGAAGAGCAGCAGCGCGGTTGATTCAGGAGATTGTTCGGGCGGCGGAGGCAGAGCTGCTTTATACATTTCGGCCATAAGCATCCGGGAAGTACCGGGTACGTTCCGAAGGTTGACAATGGTATTGGTGCTTAAGGGGACAGCAGGTACCGACCGCAGACCGGGTTGAGTAGGATTCCACAGTAAAGAGGACCAGGAACTGCCGGATATAAAAGTCAGGAGCCAGCCATTGGAAGAGACGCGGGCATCAAAGGCCTGAATACCGATGGGGAAATCAGTTGAGGAACAGATCGGGTCGGGAGAAAGGGTAAGGTCATTCAGAGCAGGGCCGGAGGCGTACCAGATACCGCGACCACCGGCGGTGCGGGTGATTATCATCAGAAGAGACCAGGTACCGTTAGTATAATCCGCGGCGAAAAAGGAGACAGAGCCGGGCAGGTCGCCGTTCGGTTCTTTAACCGTCGGCTGGGGCGGTTTGCCGGGCAGACGAAGGAGAACAGCATTATGTTTTACCCAGGAGAGACCATCATCGTTACTGGAGGCATAACAGAGGACAGGTTTGCGTTCAGGATTGCGACCGATATAGAGAAGATAGGAGGTGCCATCGGCATAGAAGGCATCGAGCTGGTCCATGCCCCATTTATCATAGGGGATAAAGAGTGAGCGGCGGAGGACAGGATTAGGCGGGTTGGTCTGCCAGGAACCTGGTTTTGAAGGCGAGGGGACCAGACGGCCGACGGCGCTTTGTTCCTTGCGGTATTTGCCGACATATAAAATATATTCGCCGCTGGGAGTAACCAGAGCGGCAGGGGAACGTACTTGAAAGGAATCGAAGGCACCGCCGATTTTTTCGGGCAGGATGTATTCGAGCACGAAGTAGAGGCCGACGGTAAAAGCCAGGGTTTTTAAGAAAGTACGTTTGCTCATAGGTTACATGAGAAAATAAGCGATCACATTATGATGAAACAGGGAAACGACAATAATACCGATAACAATAATAATAAGGAACAGGAGTTTTACGTAATCCTGGCCGGCCAGGCTGCCGGTAAGGACGGGGTCGCGGCTGAAATAAGCGCCGGCGGCGAAGAACTCCTCGCCGAAGACGGTATAATCGCAGGAAACGATAAAGAAGGGCACCTGGAAAAAGCTGTAGGTGCAGGCGACTTGCATAGCGCCGGCCTGCTGGCCGGCTTCAGCGATAATCAGGGCTTCAAAGCCATAGCCTCCGAACAAAAAGTTGGCGCCGATTCTTTCGCGTTTGATCCAGCCGGCGGTGCCGACACCGAACGCGGATTGATCCGGCGTCATGTACCTGATGCAATCGGAGACACTGAAGATGCCTTCCTGACCGGCGGAGCTGTAGGCATCTTTCCAGTATTCCTCAGCGACGGCATAGGCCAGCGGTTTGGCAACAGGGACAAACACGGGCATTGCAAGGCGGGCGCATTTACGCACGATATAGCCCATAACGGAGAGCGAGCAGAACAATTCGACGCTTAAATCGTCCAGGCCGGGATTAAACATAACCGGGCGGTCCTGTTCGGCGGCGCGGCCGATGGAGTCATCAATGACTTCCAGGCCGGAAATTTTACGCAGAAAGACCGGTTTACCACTGCGGGCGCGGTATATCTGAATCAAGATACACGCGGCAAAGGTAATAAAGAGGA
>CAZCLS010000067.1:1813-3646 GCA_964499565.1 uncultured bacterium | reverse complement strand
ACCATCAACCATATACCTATGAGTGAGAGTTTTGCTATTTAGGATTTGTTCTGTTACAATAATTGCATCATTTTAGCTTGGAAGAATTAAGAATATATGAGTCCCAAACGGCTATTAAAGATACGGGTAGGGCGCGCTGCGACGTACCGGGTAGTGCAGCTGCTGGCTGCGGTACCGTTAAACCTTTTTTTCTTCGCGGCCCATAACATTCCGAAAAACGGGTATGCGTTACAATCGTGGTATATGCAAACCGCGCTGGTATCGTTAGGACTTTATATTCCACTGGCCCTGGCAGCGATCGTTTTGATGTATCGCACCAGCAAATGGGGATTCCGGCTTGGGGCCATAGCGTTCTGCAGTGTTTTGCCGTGGTTTGTTTTAACGTTTCATTATGACTGGCGGATCAGCTGCATCGGGATAGGGGTTAACGCATGGATTGCCTACAGTATCCTGCACAAGACGGGCCGGCAGTTCACGGACAATGCCATAGAAGAATCAGAGAAAGAGAAGGAATTCGGTCGCTGGACGGATTCATTACTATGGCTGAACGGCATAGGCATATTAGTGAGTGTACTCAGCGCGGGATACATGACGGTATCGTATTTTGAGGGAGTGATGACGGCCTACGGCATAATAATAGCGATACTGGGCATATCGTTATATTTTGAATTAAAGTACACGCCGCCGACGCTGCGACATGGACCGTACCTGGAATGGATTTTATTGGGATGCATAGCGGGATTAGCCCTGTACCGTCCCAATCTGAGGGTAGACGCCATACTGATAGCGGTACGGCAGATGGTAGTATTAATCCGATATTATATGAAAACGCCGTACGCGGGCATGCTCAGCCGGTATTTTTTCAGACGGCCGGCACAACTGCTTGTGATGAGTTTCGCGAGTGTCATAGTGATGGGAACCGTTTTATTGACATTGCCGGACATTACGCCTGACGGGCATTCCCTGAGGTTTGTAGACGCCTTATTCACTGCAACCAGCGGCACATGTGTCACGGGACTGATAGTTCTGGATACAGCGGTTGATTTTTCGATTTTAGGCCAGCTGGTGATATTATTTCTGATCCAGATCGGCGGGTTAGGGATTATGACGATATCAACGTTCGCGGCAATATCGCTGGGACGGAACATCGGGTTAGGGCAGGAATACTCGCTCGGGAGTATGATCGGTGAAGCGAGTTACAAGCATGTATACTTGTTAATCAAGTTTATCTGCATACTGACACTGTGTGTAGAAGCGCTGGGAGCATCGATATTTTTCCCGCAGTTTCTGGCATGCGGCATGCCGGTTAAAACAGCGATATGGAAAAGCATTTTTCATTCGATCAGCGCATTCTGCAATGCGGGATTTTCTCTCCAGAGCACCAATCTGGCACCGTTTCAGTTTAAGCCGGGAATACTTCTGACATTTTCGGCATTGATTATCATAGGCGGACTGGGATTTGGC
This sequence comes from uncultured bacterium, assembly GCA_964499565.1. GTDB lineage: Bacteria > Auribacterota > UBA3054 > UBA3054 > CAZCLS01 > CAZCLS01. The sequence continues at coordinate 2,182 of CAZCLS010000067.1, read as the reverse complement.
GTATTATACTGGCTGTGGAATCATCTGTTCGGCAGCCGGCACAAAGACAGTTTTCATGTAACGATAGTCATCCGGGTCACACTCATTCTTCTGACAGGCATGACGTTATTTGTACTGATCAGTGAATATTACGGGGCACTGGATGGATTTTCACTGACAGACAAGCTGGCCAACGCCTGGTTTTGCGCTGTTACACCAAGGACGGCGGGATTTAACACCGTGGCCATGAATGCGTTGCAGCCGGCGACACGGGTGTTGACCATAGTGCTTATGTTCATAGGTGTCGCGCCGGGATCGACGGGAGGCGGAATCAAGATAACAACGCTGGTAGTGCTGATTCTGACAATTCGAACACTGATGCGGGGCGGG
>CAZCLS010000067.1:0-1713 GCA_964499565.1 uncultured bacterium | reverse complement strand
TATTATCCTACAGCGAATGTAATGGTAGGATAAGGAGAATAATGGTACAATATCATAGAAAAACAATACATGTAAATTTTTAATGGAGAACCAGTATATGGCTCATCGATGTGCGGTAATAGGACTTGGCCGGTTTGGCATGGAAGTGGCGTTATGGCTGGCCGAACGCAAATATCCCGTGTTGGCAATCGACCGGCGCCGGGACCTGGTGGAACAAATCAGCAATGATGTGGACAGCGCGTTGTGTTTTGACAGCACAAACGAGAACGCCCTGATGGACGCCCGGGTCAATGAGATGGCAGTCGTGGTCTGCGCGATAGGGGATAACAACGTACAGAACAGCATTTTAACGACGGCACTATTGCATCAGATCGGTGTACCGCGGGTAATCGCGCGGGCATCAACGGACCTGCATGCCCGCATTTTGAAAATAGTGGGGGCAACCGACGTCGTCAATCCCGAGAAAGACATGGGCATACGAGTTGCTCAGATAATCGTCAATCCGGGTTTAACGGAAGTAGTGCCTTTAGCCGAAGGGGCGTCGGTGGCGGAGATGAATGTGCCTGCGAGTTTTATAGGAAAAACGCTGTTGGAACTGCGGGTGCGTTCGCGATATGAAGTGAATATTATTGGTTTGCGCAGGCTGCGAGTGCCGCCGACGGCCGAAAAAGAGGGAGAAGCGACGCCGAAGGAAGTTGGAGCCCGGGTGTTTATTCTGACGCCGAAGCCGGATGAACCCTTTTTTGAAGGTGATATACTGGTAGTGGCCGGAACGGAAGAAAATGTCAAGAAATTTTCTTCCATATCGTAAGGATATTCAACGGTGAGCAAGCAGCAGGGAATGACAATCAGGCGCGACGGGAATTCCCCCCGGTTTTCAATTGTAATACTGAACTGGAACAGCCGCGGCTATCTGCAGCAGTGCCTGGAAGCGTTGGGCAAACAGAGCTTTCGGTCATTCGAAGTAGTGTGTATTGACAACGGATCGACTGATGACAGCCGGGAATGGCTTGACAGCACTGATTGTTTCGCGATAGCAGGAGTACCCGTTAAGGTATATTACAATGACATTAATACCGGTTTCGCGGCGGGAATGAACAGGGGCATGCGCGCAGCGGAGGGAGAATGGGTCATAGCGTTAAATGTCGATGTTTTTCCCGCTGAAGATTTTCTTGAACAGACAGAACGGGTGATTGCGTCATATCCTGAGGCGGCGATGATCGGCCCCAAGGTATACCGCTATGACGGAGGGCCTACGGAAACGGTTATCTGTACCAGTGTCTGGCCGACAGCGCACATGAGCGTCGTGACAGACGTTGAAGAAGCGGACGAAGAGCGGTATGTATTCGGGCCGGCTGGCTGTTGTCCGATCTTCGCGCGGCGGGCGCTGGACGATGCGCAGCTTGAAGCCTTTTTGACAGGCGCACGGGAAGTCCAGTATTATGATGAAGTTTATTTTGCGTACGGGGAAGATGTAGACCTGTATTTCCGGCTGAATCTGCTGGGACACCGGTGCATATACGCTCCGGCGGCAAAGGTCTGGCATGTCCATTCGGGCACGCAGGACGGAATACGCTGGCACACGAAAAGCACGGCAACCATAACACGACTGGCGGCAAACGCCTGGTTCACCTGGCTGAAGAATTGTTCTGGGTATATATTCTGGAAATACCTGCCATTGATCGTCTGTCTGCCGGTGTTGATGAGCATCCG
>CAZCLS010000066.1:8386-12797 GCA_964499565.1 uncultured bacterium | reverse complement strand
CTTCTCCTTCGCTTCCGCCGCCGCTTTCTTCCTGGCTGCCGCGTCGGCTTTCTTTTTCTCCGCCGCCTCGGCTTTCTTTTTTACTTCATCTGCCGCTTTCTTCTTCGCGTTTGCCGCGTCCCGGACCACTTTCTGCTCAGCCCGCTTCGCCGCACGCTTCGCGGCCTGCTCAGCCGCTTTGAGTTCCTTCTCAGCATTCCGGGCTGCTACGATCGGCGGTAGTTCCTCACGCGCTAAAATAGCTGCATCCAGCGATACAGGATCCATCTCGCTCTTCAAGATGTATCCCTTCTTCTTGAGAAATCGCTTGGCCTCAGTGATATCTACCTTCAATTCTTCCGCTAATTCAAATAGCCGCATAATCTGCTAACCTGCTGGTTGTCCCGCCCGCCGCGCAGACGGGTGATTATTGCACTTCATCTCTGACTTTGTCAAGTATCTTATCCAGGGTCTTTTCGCCAATACCCGGTATCGCCAGTAATTCCTCGCGGGCGGTCTGCAGCAACTGCGCCGCTGTCGTTATGCCATGCTCCGCAAACACCTTAGCCTGATGCTCTGTCACTGCCTTGATCGACGCGAGCTCCGCCTCAGTCTTTACTTCGTCAATCGTTTCTTCCACCACGTCACCCGCCTCAGGTTCTGCTTTTGTGCCGTCAACACTTTCAGCTTCAGCTTTTTCCCCGATTTCTTCAATCGGTTTGAATATCGATGATATCCGCTGATTTACGCTCATGCTGGATTTTGCCCGTTCGCTTCCCTTTTCAGACTTTTTCTTCTGATCTTCCTGTACTTCCTGTATTTCCGTTAAGTCCACTCCGTGTTCTTTCGCCACCCGGTCGGCATCTGTCTGCCTTACTACATCTACTTTCCAGCCGGTCAATTTGCTTGTTAAGCGAATGTTTTGCCCGGACTTCCCGATCGCCAGCGACAGCTGGTCGTCCGATACTATCACCAGAATCCGTTCCGATTCCTCGTCCGAAAGCAGCTTTACGATTTCCACCGGCTGTAATGAGTTCGCAACAAATGATTCCACATCTTCACTCCAGCGTACTATGTCGATTTTTTCACCGCTGATTTCCTGCACGATGCTTTTTACCCGTGAACCACGGATGCCGACACATGCCCCGACACAATCTATTTTCGGGTCGTGTGAAATGACCGCGATCTTTGTTCTGAATCCGGCTTCCCGCGCTACCGCTTTGATCTCAACTATGCCGTCGTATATCTCCGGTACTTCAAGCTCGAATAACCGCCGGATCAGGGCCGGCGCGGCCCGCGAAAGTATTACACGCGGTACTTTGCCTTCTTCCGTGTCCTTGACGTTCGATACCAGCGCGCGGATTTTATCTCCCTGGCGGTAATGCTCGATCGGCGATTGCTCCTTGCGCGGCAACAGTGCTTCCGTGCGCCCGATGTCAACCACCAGATTCCCTTTTTCCACTCGTGAAATCGTCCCGTGTACCAGATCGCCGATCCGGCGCGAATATTCCGTAAGTATTTTCTCGCGTTCCGCTTCGCGTATTTTCTGGACTATTACCTGTTTGGCCGTCTGGGCCGCTACGCGCCCGAATGTCTCCATGTCGAGTTCTATGCGGATTTTTGCCCCGACATACGCTTCCTGCGAATATTTCAACGCTTCGCTTATCGGCATCCAGGCCGTTACCTCTTCGGGGTCTTCCGAGGTTTCACGCGTGCCGTCTTCAACAACCAGCACTTCACTGTACGATGTGATATCTCCGCTCTCCGGGTCTATTCTCACCCGCACGCCCGGCGGTATGCCTTCGATCTTTCGGGACGCCGTTTCTATTGCCTGCTCAACCGCTTCTATGACTGTTCCGCGATCAAGGCCTCTGTCCTTCTCCAAGAACTCTATTATGGACAGCAGTTCTCCTTTCATTGTTTACTCTCGTCGTGAGTTAATTGTCTCATAACGCATCGGCATAACGCTGCCGCGCGCTCGGTTAGTGTTTTCGTTTAAAGCCCCATAAACAAAAAAGCGGGTTAACAGACCCACCTTTTTCCGTTTGAAAAAAGCTTTATAAAGTATAGCAAATACCACTGCCAATGTCAATGTGCAACCATTTAATTCGTAAGATGTTACACACCGCTAACCATAGGTGGGTCCTGTTTTCTGCAAACCGCCTCAGCGCTTCTTTCCTTCCGCTTGCCCCCGAGCCTGCCTCTACCTGTTGTAAAAACGGTATATCCGTTCCAGAAATCGTTCGATAAGATATGAATATTTGGGGTATTCTACCAGAAACGCGTCATGCCCGTATGCGGACTCGATTTCGTGAAATTCTACGTCCAGTCTTGCCTTGCGCATCGCATCTACCAACTCTCCTGTTTCCTGCGGAGTAAACAGCCAGTCCGAACGGAACGAGATAAACAATGATTTGACATTCATTATCTTTACCGCTTCTTCAAGTGATGAATATCCCGCCGACACATCGTAGAAATCCATCGCTTTTGTAAGATATATATAGCTGTTCGCGTCAAACCGCTCTACAAACTTCGCGCCCTGGTATTGCAGGTAACTTTCTATCTCGAAGGTTTCACCAAAGTATGCCTCATCCGCGCTTTTCCGGCGCCGCCGCCCGAATTTGATCTGCATCGATTCCTGCGAAAGATACGTGATATGCGCTATCATCCGCGCTACAGCCAGCCCGTCTGCCGGCGGATCCTCCGGATCGTACTCCCCGTGTTTCCACTTCGGATCGCGCACGATCGCCTGCCGCTCAACTTCTGAAAATGCAATGCCCTGCGGCGACAAGCGCGCGCTGGTCGATACCGGTATGATACTGCTTACCATTCCCGGCCATGCCATCGCCCAGTCAAGCGTGTTCATCCCTCCCAGCGATCCCCCTGACACACATAACAACCGCTCAATCCCCAGATGTTCGACCAGCTTTTTCTGTACGGAAACTATATCCCGGATCGTAAACACCGGGTATGACAGGTTATATTGCCGGCCGGTGGCGGGATTGATACTCGCCGGGCCGGTTGTCCCCTGGCAGCCTCCCAGGCTGTTTGAACATATGATAAAATATTTGTTCGTGTCAAATGCTTTGCCCGGCCCTATTAATGGATCCCACCAGCCCGGTTTTCCATCACGGCCGCTATAATACCCCGCACAATGACAGTCGCCTGTCAGAGCATGCACGATCAGTATCGCGTTGTCTTTCCGGTCCGATAATTTGCCGAATGTTTCATACGCCACTGTCAGCGGCGCCAGTCGCTCGCCCGAACTTAATTCTACCCCGTCCGTGAAACGCGCAAACTTCTTTTCCGTCATCAGCCGCGATCCGCTTTCGGTTAACGCGGCCGTGCTGGGATCTTCCCATTCTTCCGGTGATTGTTGTGGTTGTTTTGTCTTCATTCTAAAAAAAAATCGCCCGTGCTTCCGAGCCGGACGAAGTGAACTCTTTAGCACATATTTTACGTGGAGCAAGTCGCCATAAATTACCACGAATTATAAAGATCGGATGGTGGGGAGGGAAGGATTCGAACCTTCGAAGGCATTGCCAACAGATTTACAGTCTGCCCCGTTTGACCGCTTCGGTACCTCCCCGTACCGTTATTCTCTTTTCTATTTCTGGAGCCGAAGATCGGACTTGAACCGATGACCTGCGGTTTACAAAACCGCTGCTCTACCAACTGAGCTACTTCGGCAGCTCTTCTTTTTTCAAGTAGCTGATAGTATACACAAAAATCCCGAAAACGTCAACCGGACAATCTTCCCCTATTTCCTGACGATTATCTTGACATAGATGATTCCCATCCATAACAGTGCCGCCAGCATTAACAATACCAGCCACATGCCTTTTGTCGCTGCCGTCATGCCTTCCTTCTCTTCCCCCTTCCACCCCGGCGGTTTTGCCCTGAATGTCTCGATGATCTGTTCCGCTTCCACCTTCCCGACCGTGTTTTGCTTCTCCGGCAGTTCCGGAGGCAGGTGGATTATCTCTTCCGCCAGTATGTCTATTTTCGGATTGCCTTTGGTATACTGCACCAGCCGGTCGAACTCTCTACTGGTAATCCAGATGCCCTCGCAGCGGTCACACCGGTTGATAAATATATTTGAATTGTACCCGTAATTGCATGTCGTCATTTCTTCCGCGCATGCCGGGCAGGGGCGATGCTCTTCCCTCTCCTCATGGACATGCCGGCCGAAAATCTCGCTTATCTGCGCGTAAGGCACCGATACATGCGACGATGCCTTGTGAAGGATATACCCGAGCCGCTCGCCTAATACCCACGTGCCATGCCCCGCCGGACACCTGTGCAGCATTGTGTCGAATACTTCGCGTAACACTAATTCGTTATGACAGTCAGGACAGTGCATCTTTCAGCGTCTCGTAATACTCCGCTTCGGTTATCTTTCCATGTTTCAGGTATCCCGCGTGTAAAATCC
>CAZCLS010000066.1:3997-8286 GCA_964499565.1 uncultured bacterium | reverse complement strand
CCAGCCACACTGCCCGCCTCAGCATCACTGTCGAACACCCAACGATACACTGCCGCACGCAATGCTCATATATCCAACCCGAATATTTCGCGTGGTTTTTTTTCTGCTTTACTGTTTTGCCGTTCCGTATCCACTCCTCACCAGTGTAACAGATGTCATACCCGCCTGTGCTCGCGAGTGCCTGGACCTGAATGGCCAGCTTCTCCGGTCGCCACAGATCGTCCGAATCAAGCAAGGCTATCCATTCCCCGCGGGCTGCCCGCACGCCGTTGTTGCGCGCCGCCGCCGGTCCGCTGTTCGCCTGCCTGATATACTGTATGTCAGGATTGCCGCGTGCAAACAAATCAGACGTTTCATCGGTTGATCCATCGTCAACTACTATTATTTCCATCGGAGCACACGTCTGCTCCCGGACCGAAGCCACTGCTTCGCATACCTGGTTATACCGGTTATACGTCGGAATAATGACACTGATCGCCAGTTCCTTCATGGTTCTATTGTAACACAATCACTGCGAAGGTGAATATCAGTGGCGTTATGCAGTGCGGAAAATGCGCTGAAGCGTTTTTCTGTTTTTGATATCACTGCCTTCCGGTTCTTTCGGCGTTTCCAGTATCCAGGGTATTTTCCGGAACCACGCTATCTTCATCAGATTACGGAACCCTCGCGGCCCTATTTTTCCTTTGCCAATGTGGTCATGCTGGTCATGATGAGACGCGCATTCCGTTTTCGAATCATTGGCATGAATCACTTTAACCGCCCGCATACTGGTTGAATCCTGTAACGCGTGTATGCAGCTTTTGATTCCTTCCTTTCTCCTGATGTCAAATCCTGCCGCGAAAACATGCGCGCTGTCAAGGCATATCCCCAGCCGGGCTTTTGAAACACGGCTTCTGACCTCTGCTATTATATCGGCCAGCTCAGTAAATGTGCTCCCGATCGACGATCCCCCTCCGGCAGTTGTTTCAAGCAGAAAAACCGTGCGGGATGATACCGTGTCCAGAATCATACTGACAGCCGTGGCAACCCGCTTTACGCCAAAGGCTGTATCCAGTCCTTTTGTGCTGCCGGGATGAATTACATAATAATCCGCGCCGAGAGAGGAGGCAAGCGCATAATCCGTTATAATGACTTGCATAGACCGCTGCCACAGTGCCTCATCGGGAGATGCCAGGTTGGGAAGATACGGGGCATGCACTATAACCGGTTTGATTCCACACGAGTTTCGTTTGCGTTTAAACGCCCGTATTTCCGTGCCGCTCACTGTTCTGGCAGCCCATACCCGCGGTGAATGTGTAAATATCTGCAGACAGTTGAATCCGCACTCAAGCGCCCGGTCTATGGCCAGATCCAGCCCCCCTGCGACTGACATGTGGGCGCCGATTCGAAGATACTCGCGTGGTTGTTGTTTCACTATTCCCATTATATGATACATAAAAAAAATGCCGGACATTTTCCGGCATTTTCTGTTGGTCGCTATTCGCCTTATGGCTGTATCGACGGCCGGCCTATGCTGTAATACCTGAATCCCCGTTCCTTCATCTCCTCCGGGTCGTACTGGTTCCGGCCGTCAAATATCAGCGGTTCGGCTAATAATGAGCGAATCCGGTCGAAATCAGGATTGCGGAATTCATTCCATTCTGTAACCAGTACCAGCGCATCAGCGTTTTTCAGCACATCATATTGATTGGTACAATAGGTAATAGTCGTACCGAATATCTTGCGGGCCGATTCGGTTGCAACAGGATCGTAGGCCTGTACTGTCGCACCGGCTTTAATCAGATCGTTAATTATCACTATCGATGCCGCTTCGCGCATGTCATCGGTTTGTGGCTTAAACGCCAGGCCCCATACGGCTATGGTTTTTCCGGACAGCTTTTTTCCGAAATGTTTTTTTACAACCTTCCCCAGCACATGCTTCTGGTCATTGTTGACCGCTTCTATGCTAACCAGTATTCGTGGTTCATACCCGTTCTCACGCGCGGTTGCTATCAAGGCCTGCACGTCTTTCGGAAAACACGATCCGCCATACCCGGCTCCCGGAAATAAAAATCGGGACCCTATCCGGGAATCCAATCCTACTGCCCGGCGCACACATCCAACATCCGCGCCCACTTTCACGCATATGTTCGCCATTTCATTCATGAAGGATATGCGCGAGGCTAACATGGCATTGGAGGCATACTTGACCATCTCAGCCGAGTGGTTGTCCATGGTCAATAGTGACGCGCCCGTGCGCAAAAACGGTGAATATAAATCTTCCATCATCCCCGCCGCCCGGAGGCTGTCCGTTCCTATCACAACGCGTTCGGGCCGTAGAAAATCTTCCAGCGCTGCCCCTTCTTTCATAAATTCCGGATTTGATACAACATCAAATTCATGCCACGTGTATTGCCGCATATGTTTTCGTATCGCGTCGGCCGTTCCAACCGGAACGGTACTCTTGTTTACGATAATCCGGTAGCCGTCCATAGTGCCCGCTATGGTTTCCGTAACACTGTATACCGCGCTTAAATCTGCGCTGCCGTCCTTTCCCGGCGGCGTCCCGACCGCTATAAATATAATTTCTGATTCGCCGGTAGCCTCACTTAGATCGGTCGTAAACCGCAAACGCCCGGTGGCACTGTTGCGTTGTACCATCTCCGCCAGCCCGGGTTCATAAATGGGTATCCGCCCCTTTTTCAGTAATCGTATTTTTTCAGGATCGTTATCGACACAGATGACCGTGTTGCCGCTGTCCGCAAAACAGGTGCCGGCCACCAGTCCGACATATCCTGTACCAACTACCGCTACCTTCATCGGGCTTTCCCTCCAAGCATTATTTTACTATTTTAAGAAATTTTCGTTTTCCTACTTTTATCACGAATGTTTCCCGGGCCGGTACCGGCAGCGTTACGTCGCTTACCTTCTCGCCGTCAATGGACACTCCTCCCTGCTGGATTATCCGGCGAACTTCACTCTTCGAGGCCACAACGCCCGCATCCGTCAGCAGAGCCGGCAAGTCTAACGCGGCCTCTGCATGCTGCAGCCTGTATTCCGGCATGTCACTCGGCAGTTCACGCTGCGAAAATACCTGCTCAAATTCTTCCTGGGCCGCTTTGGCCGCTTCAGCTCCATGGTAAAAGGTGATAATCTCCCGCCCTAACTGCTTTTTTACTGCCATCGGATGCAGCGACCCGGAGCTCACGCCGTTTTTCATATCTCCCAGCTCCGCTATCGGTATATCAGTCAGAAGCTCATAATATTTCCACATTAATGTGTCACTGACCGACATCAGTTTCCCAAATATCTCTTCCGGTGCTTCTGAAATGCCAACATAATTACCATAACTTTTCGACATTTTCCGCACCCCATCCAGTCCTTCCAGCAGCGGCATCGTGATACACACCTGCGGCTCCTGGTCTTCACTTCGCTGCAGGTCGCGGCCTACCATCAGGTTGAATGTCTGATCTGTTCCTCCTAATTCAATATCGGCGCGTACCGCGACTGAGTCGTATCCCTGCATCAGCGGATACATCATCTCATGCAAATAGATCGGTGTGCCCTCCTGATGTCTTGTAGAAAAATCTTCGCGCTCAAGTGTGCGCGCTACCGTCGATTGAGCCAGCAGCCGGATTACATCCATAAAACTCATCCGGCTGAACCAGTCGCCGTTATACCGTACTTCTAGTTTCTCTAAATCAAGAATTTTTCCGGCTTGCTGCAGATACGTTTCGGCATTGGCCAACACCGATTCTTCGGAAATTCGAGGCCGGGTCTTGTCCCGCCCTGATGGGTCGCCAACCTGGGCGGTGTACGACCCTATGATCAGCACGGCCTGATGCCCTAACTCCTGAAATTGCCTCAGCTTTCTCAGTATTACGGTGAATCCCAGGTGAAGGTCCGCCGCGGTCGGGTCTACCCCTAATTTTACCCGTAACGGTACCCCGCGCGTCAGTTTCCGGCGCAGCTCCCCTTCCTCAATTATACCGGTTACTCCCCGGCTGATAATCTCCAGTTGCCTCTCAATCGGTATCATTGCGCCCTGTATCAAATGTTTTTGTGAAAGGGGATGAAAAATTCCTCCGCCGGAATCAATTCATTGCATCTCCCTATGGCACATCCCGTCGAAAATATTCCTTCATCAATATCGCCATATAATGTCTTGACCATCGCATCCGCCAGACAGAATTTAACCGCCCGCGCGTCACACGACCTCAGACATCTGAACGGGCAGCCGAATTTAATTTTGTCACCCCGTAACAGCCGCTCAACTAACGGTGTTCGAATAACTCTGAGCGGCATGCCCA
>CAZCLS010000066.1:0-3897 GCA_964499565.1 uncultured bacterium | reverse complement strand
CCCTCTATTATGATCGCATCCGGCATGCGCTGATAGCGGCGGTGCCACGTTTTGAGAATGACCGTTGCCGCCCGCGCGGATGATATCACCGGTATCAGTTTGATAGAGCTTCCCGCCGTCAATTCAGGTAATTTTAACGGCACCCCCGCTCCCGATATGATGATGTCAACCTTCTCCTGTACGCATACTTTGACTATTTCATCATAATTCGAAATCGCTACCATGACGTTTACCGCCAGAACACCTTTGGGCGCTATCAGGCGCGCATTCCGAATTTCATATTCCAGATGCCGGTTCGACTCGTTTATATAATCACTCATTGAGCCTGCAATAGAACCAAGCCCCACACTTGAAATGCAGCCGATCGCCTGGGACCGGCTTACCGCGCCGGCTAGTTTGGCCTTCGCAACCTGGACTCCCATACCCGCCTGGATAACCGGTACAGGTATTTCCAGATCGCCTATATGCAATGGTTTGATAATTTTCTTCTCCCTGTAATTCTATATCACTCCCGCTCGCCTTTTCCCCGGTTGAGACGGAAGCATATGTACGCTTAGCATAAAATTAGCGCGAGTATACCATTTTTTACATTACATTTTTATGAATTCATCCAACCGGTTCCGGATCGAGCCGGGCTATGAATGGTAATTCCCTGTGCCGGCGGGCATAATCGAGTCCATATCCTACAACGAAATAATTCGGTATCGTAAATCCTACGATGTCCGCTTCGATATGCTCCGCGCGCCGGTCCGGTTTGTCTAAAAGTGTGCATAATTTAAGGCAGGACGGTTTGCGCTCCGCTAAAAGATCGTGTGCCCGCTTCAGGGTGAAGCCCGTGTCCAGTATGTCATCAACTATCAGAACCGGCCGGCCCGTTATATCCGTTTCAATGTCGCGCTTTAGCCGCACTTCCCCGTTCGATAGTGTACTGTCCGCATACGAGCCCAACGCCATGAAATCTATCTCCATGTGTATGTTATGCCGGTACAATAACCTGATCAGGTCCGCTAAAAACACAAAACTGCCTTTCAGCAACGCCACGATTATCAGGTCGTCTACCGGCATTGCTTCGCGTATTTCATCTACGATGCTTTCAAGACGGGTTTTCAGGTCGTCTGAACTTATTATCGATTTAAGTTCGTAATTGTGCTGATTCATCTCTGTCTTCTGTTGTTTATTTAAAAAACATAGTATATATAATAGTATTTAAGCTTTTAAAAGTCAAAGTCTTGATTGACAAAACTCTATCCCTTTGTTACACTTCTTATTGCAGTATGTAAACGTTCTTTTTAATTAAATTATTTGTGGTGTAGTAGTTATGTCTTCCTCTTGCTTTATAGATCACCTGGCACTGCTCGAGAATCGTGCCCTCCAGATTCAATTGGACCATTTTAAAATTCCTCCCCAATCCCGCGGCCGTACTTTTTACGCTATGGAACTTGTCGGCGAAACCGGCGAGCTGATTAACGCCTGTAAAAAATTTGTCCGTACCAGTCTTGCTCACCGGAAAGACCGTCAGGCCCGTTCCCTGATCCCTGAAGAAGCCGCCGATTCTCTCGTTGCTCTTATGCTCGTTAAACTTGCCGCCGGTGATTCCCGCCGCGCTGCTCCCGCTTGCCCCACAACCGTCCCACGCAATGATGTCGATTGGCTGCATCGCTGCCTCAGCTCTCTCGCTCTTAAATCAGCCGAGTTGTATGCCCGCGAGTCTGTTGTGTCTTCCGTGCCTGATTTTAACCTGGATGATTACGCGGCAATTGTTTCTCACTTACTGCTTGTCGCTTCCTTCTTCGAGTTTCATCTCGAACAAGCCGTTCACGATAAATTGGACCGCATAATTGTTAAAGTTGAGGCAGGCTATTATGATTAATTACTGGTATTCATTTCTTCTGTTCGGCTCGCTTGTGACCGCTTCCCTCCCGGCCGCCTTGCCTTCCCCCAACCAGGCTTCTCCCGCGTCCGCTCTCGCTTTCGCTATGGCCCGCCAAGGTATTACGACGACTCCCGCCTTCATTTCCGCTGCTGCCGGCCATGCCTTCGCTCCCATGATCGCTACTAATATCCCCTGCCCTCTCGCCGGTTCTGAGTTTCCTCTCGATTTCGGTTTGGATTTGCCTGCCCGCAGATTCGGGTTTGTCATGCAATCTCAGTCAATTTCATCCTCAGCCTGGTCCAACGCTCTTTTCAAAAAAGCTTACCTGCTTAATATCAGAAACGCCCTGGATAATAATTATATTGTTCTGGTTAAGGGTGGCTGGTCCGGCGCCAATTCCTCACTCTGGCTGCCGGTCTGCATGCTGAGCAATACTACTGTCTTCGGCTCTTCCAATTCCGGTATCCTGCCCCAACTTTCTCCCCCGGAGAAGGTTTGCTTTCTGAATCTTACCAACTCCTCCCTCCCCCCCAACCAGTTTCGCCGGCAGGTCCTCGCCAGGGCCGCAGCCCGTATCAGAAACGATTCAAACCCGGACACGATCCTGTCCGGTTCAGAAGCTTTACACTATATTGCTGATCTGTGTCATCGCGATCCATTCTGTACTCTCAACGCCAGCCATGGCGAACGCTGTCTCCTGGCCGTCATTACTCAGTGGAAGCAGGCCGCGGATTACGGCTGCACTTACCTTGATTATTGTCTGACTTTCTTCTCCGGTGATGCCCGGGTCCACCTCGTCAATGCCCGTGAATACCTGCTGAATTACCTGCTTCAGCTTTCCATGCTTTCTGAACAACTCTCCGAACAGGAATATATCCCTGAAGCCCAGCTCAACGCTGATGCCGGCTTGCGTGCCTGCGCGTCAATCCTGTGGCAATGCGGTAATGAACTGGCCATGGCCGTCTCCGGTCAATCGCTTCCCGAACCGCTCTATATGCCTAAAAGGTATTACAGTCCCCGCCAGACTCGCCTGCTCGCCCGGTCAATTCCCTTATTCAGCGAACTTGAAGACGGCAATAACACGTTTGTCAGTTCGGCCCTGATGGCCGCCCAGGTTATGGGCAAAGTCCTCCAGCCCATTCTCTTGAAAGGTTTTGCCGCTATTCCTTTTAAATTAGCGCTGAACACTAATTCATTTCAAATTTTCAGCGACGCCCCCGGTGCTGTCGATGTCAAAAATACCTTGATTTCCGCTATCGGCTTCTCTCCCGTTTATTTTTCCGCCGGGCAGTCTCCCGCTCCGCAGGTGATTGATTTCTTCCGCTCGGTTATCGCGGATTCTATCAACCGCGGTTTCCCCGTTCTGTGCCGCTTGTCTCCCGATGATACCGATTGGTGCCTGCTGCTGGGTTATGCGCAGCAAGGTAATGTGTTTATGTACCGCACCCCGGCCGAAACAACACTGGCCTACCGGGTATCCTATGAAGTTCCCACGCAATTGCTGCTGTTCGGCAATACTGTCCCTGTGCGCAGTTATCAGGATAACATCTACCAGACTCTGCAGCTTTTGACTAATATGTACATGAATGCAGGCTCCGAAGCCTGTCTTGGCGGTATTCCCCTGCTCCATTATCTGAAATCCCAATGCAAAATGTATGATGAGTTGATTATTCTCCCTCCCCTCGAGTTTGCAAGCGCGAACCAGACTGTTTTTAAGCAGTTGCTTATTAAACACCGTGACGCCTGTCACTTAATTCAACTCGTTGCCCAGAAATTACCAAAATTGCATATGCCCTTTACTCATATGTACGAAAATTATTCCAGCCAAATTTTGCTTATTAAGGAAGGTATCAAATCACAGTACATCATTGGTGTGGAAAACGGTATTATCTCTCCTCCCGAAATTCAACCAACTGCCCTGGGCCAGGAAGCCCGCCTACTCGAAGAACTCCAGCGTCTCGAATCGGAAATTTTGTTTTATGCCCGTGATGCCTTGAAAACCCTGAATTCTATGCGCTCCCCCC
>CAZCLS010000065.1:0-12934 GCA_964499565.1 uncultured bacterium | reverse complement strand
AAGTAACAGCGAAGATTGAAGGTGAAACGGAACGCAGGTTATTTGAATCATTTACGATATAGGTTTCCCAATATTCCCATATCAGGTGTCTTCTGATAGGGGCAACGATCCCCAGACTTCATTCGTTTTCACAATTTTCGGCGGTTTTTATGTAATGACAAACCCCCGATGCCTCTCTCAAAATCCCTTCCCCATCATAATATAACACTTGACAGACGCATGTCGGCCAAGTATTATCTACGCAGATGCGCAGGTAAGCAACTAATTCAGAGGAGCCTGACATGCACAATGAAACAGCCCTTTTCAAGGTTCTTGCGGACCCGACCCGGCTTAGGCTGGCAGTCTTGCTTGCCATTCGGGGAGAAAAGTGTGTCTGCCAGTTGGTGGAGGCGTTAAATGAACCGGGCTTCAAGATCTCTCGCCACCTCGGGATTATGCGGTCGGCAGGGATGGTCGTTGTACGGCGCGAGGGCACGTGGATGCACTACAAACTGGCAGAACCGAGAGACCATCTGGAAGAATGTCTCCAGGAGTCTCTTCGCGACAGCTTGGCAGACCACGAGACCATCAAGGTGGACCTGGAACGCCTTGCAAGGGCGACCTGTGCCAGATAGAGGACGAAATTCGTGAGCTAGAAGCTCTAGCCCTTGTTTTTATATATCGGCAAAGGGGGGATCATCTTTCCGTTGATCTCCTGTACAAATAAACCATGGAGGTAAAAGTAATTGTGAGAAAATATATCCTGTTCTTTGTTGCTATTCTGTGCCTGATTCTGCCGCAGGGCGCTTTTGCGAAGGGTGACGTAACTGTGCTGTTCACCGGTGATCTGTTCGGTCAGGTCACCTCCGTTCCCGGGTGACACGGCGCTTTTTCGGGCGGTCTTGCCCGAAACACAACCATGATCAATAAAATACGTAGTGAAGAAAACCCGGTCCTGCTCGTAGACTGCGGCGGATTTTTCCCAAGGCGGTTTATCAACGACTCCGGAAAGATTGTAGTGGAGAGGGGACTGAAGGTGGCGAACATGATGGGCTATGCGGCCATGAACATCGGCACGGGCGAATTCGGATTCGGTGTCGACTTCCTGGGAAAAAAGTCATCAGATCTCACCTTTCCCCTGGTGGCCTCGAATCTCTCATACGCTGAGGGGGTATCCCCCTTTACGAAGAAATTTGTGATGGCAGAAGCCGGCGATCTGAAGGTGGCGATCCTCGGTGTCATGTTCCCGGGAACATCCGATAATATGATCGCTTCCAAGATCTCCGGCATTGTGGATATCATCCCCCCCGGTGAGGCGCTGAAATCAATCCTTCCCGGGATACGGAAAGAGGCCGATATCGTGATCCTCCTGTCGCAACTGGGAACGATAGAGACGAAGAGGCTCGTGGACGGGCTGAAAGGCATAGACCTGGTCATATACGGAGGAAAAGATAACAAGCCCGCCGGGTGTGGGGAGAAGATAGAGGCAACCTCATCCACCGGGGAGTCGGGGGCAGTGGAACTCATGGCGAACGCTAAGGGATCTTTTCTGGGATACGTCAGGCTGTCCGTGGATGATGCCGGTCGTGTCGCCGTGGGCCCCTCGAAAATGATATCTCTTGATGAATCGGTTGAGATGGATGAAAAGGTCCTCGAGATTACAGGAATCGATATTTACAAGACCGCAGGCGAAGAGAGGAGAAAGGCAGCCGAAGAGCAGAAAAGGGTTGCCGAAAAACAGCGGCAAGAACAGTTGCGTAAGATAAAGGAACTGCAAAAACTCACGCCGGAGGAATACATGCAGAAGCTTCTCAAAGAACAGAAGGGAGAAATAAAGCAGTGAGAAAGAATCATCTGATCATCATAGCGCTGATCGCTTTCATTGTAGCGTCCGTTGGATGTTCTGCCTCCGGAGGGAGTGAGAAAGCCCTGAGGAAGAAGATCGATCAGGAATGGTAGGCGAAGGTGGACAAGGACTGGGGAACTGTCTATGACCTTACCACGGATAGGTGTAGGGAGAAGATGGACAGGGACCTTTTCGTCCAGAAGGCCAATGTGAATGTCCAGGAGTTCTCCATTCAAGAGGTGAAGATTACGGAATCCGGCAGGAAGGCGCTGACCGTGATTGATTACAGGATCAATCAGAGGGGTTTCGATTTTAAGACAACTTCCAGGGAAGAATGGATATGGGAGAACGGCGACTGGCGACTGGAGATGGGCCTCAAGTTCGTGCCCAGGGGAGTACTTTCTGCTCAGTAGAGGCTCAAGGAAGCACCCGACGCCGACGAACATGGCCAGAAAGGAAAAATCCACAGGATCAAAAAACGGTCCAGAAATGAGAGCCGCTTCGTTTGAGACATCACCTGCCTCCTACGATATGAGAGTATTAATGAAGCTTTCAAACGGACTGATCATAAAGTAGATTCCAAGCAGGCCGATCAGTATTCCCGCGCCCTTTCGGAACCAGTTGCCCGCGCCCAACCAGGTGCTGCTCTCCATCAGTTTCCTGACGGCGGCAGTCGAGCTTCCGGCGACTGCAATCGGCAAACAATGGCCAACAGCGAATAGAAGGATCAGGAGGACACCTGTCGCGATTTTCTGCTGTACGGTAATGATGGCCAGGATCGGCGCGATAAAGCCGAAGGTACATGAACCGGAGAGTACACCGTAGGCCAGCCCCAAAACAAAGGCGCCCATCATTCCCCTGATATTAAGGCGATACAGCAGATTGCCGGACATGGAGCATTTCTCCACGCCGAGCATGCCGAGAGCCACCCAGATCAATATGGCGCCAATCAGGGTCTGCCAGTAGTTGCCAACGTCCCCCAGCATCCGTCCCAAGAGGGCGCAGATGAATCCGATCAGGGCGATGGTAATAAACAGACCGGTGGCAAACAGCACCGAAAAGACGGCGGCCTGTTTAGGATCAATGGCCCGTTCCTGCCCTCCGACGTACGCGACGATGAGGGGGATCGATGCGAGATGACAGGGGCTGAGCAGGACACTGACCATTCCCCACAAAAAACACCCCAGCGCGGCAAGGGCCACGCCACTGCCGATCCACTGGTTGATCGTTACTAAAAAAGTTTCAAACACCTAGGTATGCTCCCTTCAATCCGGCGAATTATTATCCTGATATGCCCATTTTCTTCAGTTGTTCGGCGATATCCTCTTCCGCCATAAATCCCACGTGCCGATAGACCTCTTTTCCATCGGGGTCGAAGAAAATCTGCGTTGGTATGGAGCGAAGGCCGAACCGTTTGGCCTGCTCGCGGTGCTGCCATACATCAATAAAAACAATGGCAGCTTTTCCATCATACACTTTGTCTATCTTTTCCATGATGGGAGCCATCATCTTACAGGGAATGCACTTTTTCGCGCCCAGATCGATCATGGTGACCATTCCTTTGACGGGCACGCTTTCAAAGTCCGCAGTCTGCTCAGCAGCCGGCAGGGTTCCCGAGGTCAGCGCCAATAACAGGACGCTTCCGACCAGCGTCAATAATAAACGATATTTCATGCGTATATACTCTCCTTCACAATTTTTTGAAGATCCAGTCCACATACAGCGCGGCACCCCTCTTCTGTAACATGTCAAGGGCCTTTAGATGGGAAGGCCCACATATGCAAACAGACCGGTCATCTTCAACCCCATATAAAACATAACGACGATGAAGATATATTTAAGCTGTTTGGCCGGCAATAAATGGGCTGCCTTTGCCCCTACTACGGCCATGGGAATACTGCACCCGGCCAGCAGAATCCATTGGACCCAGTTCAGATACCCCGTCGAGTAAGGAGGAAGTCCGTCGACACCCAGGCCGTTGATCAGGAAAGAGAGTGCACCTCCGGCAGCCGTAAAGATCATCAGGGCTGTTGACGTCCCCACAGCCTGGTGCATCTTGAACCGCAGAAAATAGACCATGACCGGGATCATCAAAACACCGCCGCCGATACCGATAATGCCGGAGACGATCCCCAGGGGAACTCCCCAGAGGATAAACGAGGAGAGACTGTCCGAGGGTTCCTCCGTAATCTGGGGCGGTTTGGCGGTGAGCATCCGAATGGCACCGAGAATGACGGCGATACCGAAGGCCAAGGTCAGCACCTTTCCGGGCAGATGCGAGGCAATAAAGGCACCGAAAAAAGCGCCTACCGCTCCGACTATGCCGAAAGTAACTCCTGCCTTCCACAACACCGCCCCTTTTCTGTGATGGGTCATGGCACCACTGAAGGCTGTGGGAAGCACCACCAGCAAATTTGTGCCGAAGGCGATCCGTATGGCGATGGTCGGATCCACGCCGATGGCTGTCAACACCCAGTATTGCACGGGGACCATGATAAAACACCCGCCCACGCCCATAAGACCCGAGGAGAAACCGACAACGATACCGGTAACCAATAATGCTATAATTTGAGTCGTTTGCATTTCCATATTGTATTATCTCTTCCTTCCGGATTGCCCCGGCAACTATGCTTCAAGCCATGCCTTGACCTCTTCCACTGAAGGGATTTTGCCCACACTTTTTACCTCGCCGGCGACAACCACTGCCGGTGTGCCGAATACTCCGTAACAGGCGATCTTCATAACATCGGTGATCTTCTCAATCTGAGCTTCCACGCCGGCTTCCTCTACCGCCTCCCTGACAATTTTTTCCGTCTGTTGACACCGTGCACAACCAGGTCCTAATACTTTGATCTCCATTCTTTTTATCTCCTTTTCAAAAAGTTTTTCGGTTACTTTTATCCGGCAAAACTGCCGTAAATTAAACCCGCGATAGTGGACATAATGACAATGATCCCGCAGAATGTAGCTG
This sequence comes from uncultured bacterium, assembly GCA_964499565.1. Classification (GTDB taxonomy): domain Bacteria; phylum Auribacterota; class UBA3054; order UBA3054; family CAZCLS01; genus CAZCLS01. The sequence goes on along the minus strand of CAZCLS010000065.1, from coordinate 8,138 downwards.
TTTTTTTGGCACCCATAACACTGCCGATCACCACCATGTTCGGCAATGATAAGGCCGGTCCGGCCAGGAGCAGGGCCAGGGCGGGGCCCTTTCCCATGCCTGAGCCTATGAGCCCCTGCAAAATAGGGATCTCAGTCAGGGTGGCGAAGTACATCAGCGCGCCCGCAACCGAGGCAAACAGATTGGCCCACAGCGAGTTTCCCCCAAGAAGAGACTGGACATAGTGTTCAGGGATCAGGGCCGGATGTCCCGGTCTCCCCAGCAGGAACCCGGCGACCAGAACGCCGCCGATTAAAAGCGGAAATATCTGTTTCATGAAACCCCAGGTAGAATCAACCCAATTGACACATTCATCCTTTGTAAACCAGGCATTGAGCATGAAAGCTAGGATGCCCAGCAGAGCGGCGGTAATGTACCATTTATACGCAAAGATCGTCGGCCATAAACCGGTCGCCCCGGAAGCAGGTCTGGCAAAGGCGGCGAACACCAGAATCAGCACCATAGTCAAAAGATACAGACTGTCTTGCAGTAAGGTGCGCTGATCGGCGTTGGCCTCCGGCACATATATCTGTCCTGAAGTACGCGCCGCGTCGTCTTTCCGGAAAATCAGGGCCATAAGCAAACCGGTAACGATGGCAAAGAATATCGCGCCGATAGCTCGGGCAAGTCCCATCTGCCAGCCCAACACCTTTGCCGTGAGTGTGATGGCCAGAACGTTGATGGCGGGTCCTGAATAAAGAAAAGCTGTTGCCGGGCCGATACCGGCTCCCCGTGTGTAAATGCCGGCAAAAAGCGGCAGCACCGTGCATGAGCATACCGCGAGAATTGAACCGGACACCGAAGCCACGGAATAGGAGAGCACCTTGCTCGCCTGAGCCCCGAAGTACTTCAGTACGGAAGCCTGGGATACGAACACCGCGATGGCGCCGGCGATGAAGAAGGCCGGGATCAGGCATGTCAGCACATGTTCCCGGGCGTATTCCTGAAGCATCATGAACGCTTCAAGGCCGGACCGGCGGATAATTGGTTGACCCCAGGGGATAAAATAGGCCGCTAAAAAAACACCGGCGATTAATAATAACTTGGTTCGTTCTTTCACTGACAATGTCCTCTAATATCTACGGCGATCCGTAGTACACTTTCCGGGCAGTGGGTACCGGCCTATAGTTTCCTGTTGAGCGATATAGCGATTTATGAAGGGCAAAAAAATTATACTAACTTCCGCAGATGTCTTCCCGCCGGATTTGCGGCAGTTGTTTTACCAACTCGATAACCTCAGGATCATCATCCAACCAGTGTTTCAGGTTGCCGATCAGAGAAGCCGCGTAGGGGCTCGTTTCGCCGTCGGCCAAGGCGTAATTGACCCATAATCCGTCTTTGTAATGGGTAATCAACCCGGCATCCTCCAGGATCTTCAGGTGCTTGCTGGCGGTGGACTGGGCCACGCTAAGGGCCGCCGTGATTTCACAGACGCACATGACCCGTTTTTGCAACATCTTCATGATCTTGACGCGGCTCGGATCGGACAGGGCCTTCATCACCTTCAGAAATATCTTCATAATCACAACCTCCATATCGTCTTTTTGGAATATAGTGACTGGGCCTGCCATTGTCAACTAAAATTTTGAAAATTGGGTACGGATTTACATGTTCATTTCGGCCGGAGATCACGATCATTGTCTGTGTTCTTCACCATCCACAATACTGCTTGACAAAAAACCGTAATAGGGTTAGTGGGTTCGCTCATTACAACTCTTTCCCCGCAAAAAAAGGACGGGTGCGCCAGGCAGCCTTCTTTACATTAGATTTATAGGTACGTACCAGGAAATCCGCCTCTCCACATTGGGAAATTATGCGCAAGCCGCAGGTAAGCAACTTAATCTCGAAGTTGCCTGAAAACACCAAACCAGGCCAGTGCAATTAACGCCTTTGCTTCGCGCCGGCGCAAGTGAAGGCCCCGTTAGCTGCATAGAAAAAATGTTTAGGGAAAGGTTGATAAATGAGTGCAAATGATAATTTGTTGGAAAAAGTGCCGGATGATATATTGTCTGAACAGAAGATTCTGGCAATTAACGGCAGCCCAAGAATTAACGGGAACTCCGACGTGCTTTTGAAGCATATTTTCAAGGGCGTTCAAGGAGAGGATGTTCCGACAGAAAGCGTACACCTGCGAGACTATTATTTCCAACCGTGTATCGGATGTGAAAGATGCAGAAAGGATAAAATATGTACGGGTCTCAATGACGGGATGAATCTTCTATATCCGAAAATCATAGAGGCTCAGGGGCTCATCCTCCTATCCCCAACCCATAACTATAATATCACTGCGTGGATGAAGGCATTTATCGATCGGCTGTACTGCCTGTATGAGTTTGATGATAACCGCCCGAGAGGCTGGACGAGTCGTTTGGCCGGTCAAAATAGAAAAGCGGTCATTGTGGCCATATGCGAGCAAAAAGATAAAAAAGACATGGGATTTACGATCGAAGCCATGCGTCTTCCATTGCAGGCATTAGGCTACGAGGTCTTTGAAGAGATTCCGGTATTCAAAATCTTTGACAGGGGCGCGGTCAAGAGAGATGAAGAGATACTGACAAAGGCTTCAGAATTGGGAAGAAGGTTTGCTCAATCTATTGTACCCGATAAGAGTTTCTAACCATAAATCCGATTGTTTTCCGCTGTGCTACAAGAAATGACTTGGTTTAATCGAGAGCTTTGCTGATTAAAAAACTTCAAAAAGAAAGGAATGATATCATGGGTTACAAAAATATTATTGTTGAAACCGGAGATGATTATATCGCTGAAATAACATTAAATCGCCCTGATAGCCTTAATACTTTCAATGTTCCTCTTGCAACAGAACTCAATCAGGCCCTTCGGGAGCTTGACGCAGAGACTCAGGTAAGAGTAATTATCCTCAAAGGCGCTGGCAGGGCTTTTTGCGCTGGCATTGATGTAAGCGATTTTTCGGGTAAGAGTGCCATGGAATATCGGGATTGGGTAGAATGCATGGTAACCCCTCTGATTACAATCAGTCGTATGAGCAAACCTGTGATTGCTCAGGTGCATGGAGTTGCCGCAGCGAATGGAGCCGGCCTGGTCGCGGCCGCCGACCTCGCCGTTGTCAGTGAAAATGCGCGTATAGGCCTGACCGCAATAAACGTTGGCCTGAACTGCATAGGGCCGGTAATTCCGGTCACCAGGTCTGTAGGGAGAAAACGGGCCCTCGAATTATTGTTTTACGGTGATTTGATCACCGCTCAGGAAGCCTTAAGCATGGGGCTTGTCAACAGGGTCATACCTGAAGCCGACCTGGACGTAGAAACCCGTAACTGGGCGGCAATCCTGGCGCAAAAGAGTCCTGTGGCGTTGCAAATCGCCAAAAAGGCGTTCTATGCGGCGGCGGATTTGGATTATTATAAAGCCTTCGAATATATGAACGAAGCTTTTACCCGTCTTTGTTCTACAGAAGATGCCAGGGAAGGAATAAACGCTTTCATGGAAAAGCGAAGTCCGGTATGGAAACAGAAATAGAAAAAATCACGCTATGCCTTGATATGAAAAACGGCCGGGTAGTTAATGGAAACGGATATAACGGTTCTGTGGTTATCGGCGCCGGTCATGTCCTATGGTTTCCTGTTAGCCAGATATGCCCCGCAGATTACCATGATGGCGCCTGTGATGAGGGATATGTCGAGTTTTTCTTTCAGGATCAGACAGGCGAGTATGACCGCGCTTACCGGAACAAAGTTGATAAACACAGATGCCTTCGATGCTCCGATCCTCTTTATCCCCTGATAATACCAGGTAAACCCGAGAACAGAGCCGAAAAATCCGAGATAAAAAATGCCTGACCAGTTTGCCACGCTGTATCCCGTGATATCCCGGGGCATCCCCTCCATCCAGGCAGGAAATAAAAGCAGGATACCTCCGGCAAGGCAGGAGTATGTGACGGTCACCAGGGGAGACATGTCCTTCATGGCGCTTTTCCCAATCAGGGAATATAAGACCCAGCTCGCGACGCATCCGAGAATGTGAAGCTCTCCCGCCCCAAGGCCCCCTTGCATTATTCCCAGGGGGTTTCCCCTTGAGATGACGATAATCGCGCCGGATACGCATAGTAAAATCCCGACCACATTTATCCCGGTCAGTTTTTCCTTGAAAAAGGTGTAAGCAAAAATAGATATAAAAATCGGGTTCATTGCTATAATGACAGAAGCGCGACTTGCCGTAATCGTTTTCAGTCCGGAGAAAAAGAAGAAATTATACGCGAATACTCCCGTCAGTCCGAGAAGTATGACAGGCAATATCTGGTGTTTTTTCAGCCAGGGAATTTTGCCTTCCATTCTTATGGTGATAAAGACAAGAAAAATGGATGCAATAGCGAATCTCAGGAAAGAGGCGCTGAAAGGGCCGACAGTTTGCGCGACGACCCGCGCGGCTATAAAAGTTCCACCCCAGAAGATGGCGGTTAGCAGGAGCTTGACATAAATAATCAATTCGAAATTACCATTCTTTCCTTAAAAAAATTTCCCCGCGAGCCAGAATAGAAACATTCCTAAGATTACCGTTCCCGCGAGAGACCTTGTCTTCACCGCGAAGGCAAGGGTCGGCACTGCCACGATAAGCTCGGGCCGCAAAAGATCAAGATGCCGGGGCTCTCCCGTTGTTATGAGTATCGGGAGTATCAGGGCGCTTAATATCGCGGCGGGAATAAGGTCGAGCCACTGTTCAAACCAATCCGGCAGTCTTCGGCGGGACAGAAATACGAGTGGGAGCCACCGCGGTATATAGGTGACAACTCCCATCCCGAGAATGACATACAGATAATTTTCATGTATCATGATGTCCGCTCCGTCCCCGCGAACCGCCTCGATTTTTTGAGAAAAACTCCCAGCGTCGCCGCGATTACCGAGGCTGCCACTATGTATGCGTTTCCGGGGAGAAGCAGTGATAAGGCAACGGCCAGTATCCCGGAGATGATTGCCACTATCACGTAAAGTCTTCCCCTCAACTGAAAAACAAGAAGACATACAAACATGGCGATCAGGGCGTAGTCGATCCCGAGAGCCCCGGCGGGTATGAACCGGCCGCTGAATCCGCCTGCAACTGTGCTTATAATCCAGGCGAGATTTGATGTGTGATTGAGGACGAGGGCGCGTCTCCAGTCCCAGTTGCCGTCCCTGAACCTGGCGGTATTGAGGGCAAAACTCTCATCGGTTACTCCATAGGCAAAGAGGGAAAGCCTGCCTATGCCGAGATTGCGCATGAAGGTTGAGAGGGATGAACTCATCAGCATATGGCGCAGGTTTATGGTAAATGTGGTTATGATTATGGGAATAATGCCGGCGCCGGCGCTCAGCATGGATATGCCAATAAACTGGGCGCTGCCCGCATAAACGAGGAAAGACATGAGGCCGATTTCCATCGGGCTGAATCCCGCCTTTTGCGCGATCACCCCGAAGGCCAGGCCGATGGCAAGGTAGCCGAGACAGATGGGCCACGCGCCGACAACCCCGTCCTTTATTATTGCCAGCCAGCTGACGGTTTTCTCTTCCGAATGCATGGATATCATCTATTAAGTGGACTAAAACCCTCTGTAAACTCGAAAATTCAACCCCGAAGACATTAACATTAGCGCGGGAACTTACTACAACACAAACAGTAAGTCAAAAAGGTATTGGCAGTGACCTGCCTGGAGCCACCGGCAAAAATGATTTTATCAGACAAAATCTATCATCAACGAGGTGAAAACATTGTGCTTCGAGAAATTTTGTTATTCACATACCGCGGAAAGATAAGATAAAGAGGAGTGACATAATCATATTGCATTAACAGCATCGGGAAACAACTTGACATATATGGCGTGTATGTATAGAAAAGTGCGGTTAATCGGATGATGTAATTTTGTCTGGACGGTGGTCGGTCTGTCCTGATATGGGATGTACAAATAACAGGACTTGGCATCTGGCGCTTTTTACAGTGCTGTCCCAGATTGACAATCAATAAATCAACAAGGAGATGGATTATGGATTTTGCATTTACCGAAAGAGAAGAGATGTTGAGGAAGGCTGTCCGTGAATTTGCGGAAGCAGAAATACCTCCGAAGATGGAAGCGATGGAAGAAACCGGTGAATTTCCTGTGGATCTTTTAAAGCCTATGGCTCAGGTAGGAATTACCGGCATTATAACACCACCGGAATTCGGCGGAGTGGGAATGGGTTATGTGGCGAGAACCATAGTGCTGGAAGAGCTTGGCCGCGTATGTGCCGCTTTCCCCATGGCCCTTCAGGTTCACCACATGGCCTGCGCCGCGTTGAGTGATTTCGGAACCGATGAGCAGAAAAAGAAATATCTACCCCGTCTTGCAACTGGTGAAACCATGGGTGTAGTGGCCGTCACCGATCCCTCAGGCGGATCTGACCTTATCGGGATGAAAACGGCTGCAGAATTGAAGGGTGACAAGTATATCTTAAACGGGCGTAAATGCTTCATCACCAATTCGCATCTTGCCAATTTCTGGATTGTTATAGCCAAAACCGGCGAAGGAGCAAAAGGCTTAAGCGCCTTTATCATTGACAAGGATACGCCCGGCGCGAAACCCGGGAGAAAAGAGAATAAGTTTGGACTTCGCGGTGCAAATACGGGTGAACTGGTCTTTGACAACTGCGAAGTTTCCAAAGAGAACCTGATCGGTCAGGAAGGTCAGGGATTGGGCGTGGCGCTCAAGACCATCAGCGAGACAGGTCGGACCGGTATGGCGGCCACCGCCCTGGGTATTCTACAGGCGGTATATGAAGAAGCCGGCAAATTTGCCAGTGAAAGAATCCTCTACGGGAAACCTATCGGTGCACTTCAGGCGATCCAGTTTTTTATGGCCGAGATATATACACAACTGGATATCTGCCGGCTGCTGAACTATCGCGCAAACTGGATGAAGGATCAGAACATGCGCTGCGACACAGAAACCGGCATGGCGAAATACTATACCTGTAACGCGGCGGTGGATGCGGCGAAAAAGGCGATAGAGATTCACGGATCCTACGGCATAATGAAGGAATACGCCATTCAGCGGCTCTTCAGAGACGCAATGGTTACCGTCCCGGCAGGCGGCACGGCAGAGGTAGCCAAGACAGGTATTGGAAGGGCGGCGCTGGCTCCTTTCAAAAAGCGATAAAAGAGCAAATATGTTACAGGAAGGTACGATTATGAACAGGATTATTGTCTGCGTGAAACCTGTGCCTGATCCGAAACAGTGGGATAAGGTCAGTATGGACCCTGAAACAAAGACACTGAAACGAGAGGGGATTCCAAACATAATGAATCCCCTTGATAAGCATGCCCTTGAGGCAGCCCTTGCATTGCGGGAGTCCCATGGCGGAGAAGTGGTTCTGCTGTCAATGGCTCCTCCCTTCGCTAAGACCACTATTCGAGAGGGGCTGGCAATGGGGGCCGACAGGGCTGTCCTCTTGTCTGACCGCGTGTTTGCGGGATCGGACAGTCTGGCCACGTCCGAGATACTGGCAGCCGGCTGCCGCTGGATAGGGGATTTTGATATTGTCCTTTGCGGCAATCTGTCCATTGATGGCTCAACGGCACAGATCTGTTCACAGCTGGCAGAGATGCTGGACCTTCCCAATGTGATGCATGTAACCGGCCTGGAGGGATCGGCCGGGGGTAACCTGGTAATTACACAGAAGATAGAGAACGGTTATGTAAGGCTTGCCTCCGGATTTCCTGTAGTGCTTTCCGTGCGGAAAGAGCTGAATAAGCCTCGATATATATCATTTGCCGGCATATTGGCGGCAGAGTCGAAGGAGATTACGATGCTATCCAATAAGGATTTGTGTGTGAATCCGGAACATGTGGGACTGGCGGGTTCTCCCACAAAGATGGCAGGTCTGGAGGTTCGAAAATTCGAAAGAAAGAAAGAAAGGTTGGAAGGCACAGTAGATGATATCGTTGAAAAGCTGGTGGAAAAAATATACCAGTGCGGCGTGATTGAGTGTTAGTAAGTTAGAAATTGTTTTCTGCGTTTTTTGGCAGAAGATAATTTCGTTAACGCACTTATCCCGTTTATCGGGGTTAGTAAGTTAGAAATTGTTTTCTGCGTTTTTTGGCAGAAGATAATTTCGTTA
>CAZCLS010000064.1:9172-12936 GCA_964499565.1 uncultured bacterium | reverse complement strand
AACGCCGAAAGAAGCAATCGCTCTGCAGAAAAAACTGGCCGGACTCGTTCAGACCAGGAATTCGTTCGAACCCGTCAGGACCGTAGGCGGGCTCGATGTCGGATTTTCCGGCGCCGACGCCCGGGCGGCGATCGCGGTGTTGGATGTGTCCTCTCTGGCTCTGATCGACAGTGCTGTCGCGAACGTCAACGTTTCGTTTCCTTACATTCCGGGTTTGCTGTCTTTCCGCGAGGGACCGGCGGTGATCGCGGCGCTTGAAGCGGTGACAATCAAGCCGGACCTGTTGATACTAGACGGACAAGGTCTTGCTCATCCTCGCCGGTTCGGGCTTGCATGTCATATTGGTGTGGTTACAGGCATGCCAACCATAGGCTGTGCCAAATCACGACTGTGCGGCACATACCGTGAACCCGGATGGAATCGTGGTTCTCATACGGCGCTTAATGACCATGACGAAGTAATCGGCGCGGTTGTGCGAACCCGTTCGGGAGTGAACCCGGTGTATGTTTCGGTGGGACACCGCATTGATTTGCAGACCAGTATAAGCTGGGTGCTGCTCTGTTGTACACGGTACCGATTACCGGAGACGACGCGCTGGGCACACCGTTTGGCCGGAAGCCGCTAATCGCAGAGATGATAGCATGTAGTGTGTAACAGAAACGGAGGATTCGTGATATGAACATAACACGATTATTTTAAACAATCAGTTGCAGCCTTATGCTGACCGGCACCCTGCAGGCGGCGGTACTGCTGTATGACAATGGAGATCATACTGATGAAGATTCATCATTTATATGGAGATAAGCGGGTATGCGCGATTCCGGGACTGGATTAACAAAGACACCCCTTTTGCTCAGGGCCGTCAGTTCGGCCTGCGGGCGGATAACATTACAGATTGGGAAGTGGTTCCGTTGAACGTGTTTGCCGGTGAAGCGGCTTACATGCGAACACGGCTGCTGAATTTTGAGGCACTGCTTGAAACAGCACGGCACTGGGGTTGGGAGCCTTTTTACAGCAGTCTGGACAGCGAGGAGACCATGCCGAAGCAACTGCGGGAATGGATTATGCGTCACAATGATTTGGCACAGCAGAATATAGCGCGCAGGCAAAAAGTTATGAAAAGGGTTATGTCGCAGGATAACGGACTGAAGGAGATGAGACAGGCAGCCGAGGAGGAGGCACGCGCGCTGAAAAAAATCGTACAATCAGGCGCTAAAACCACGCCGCGGAAGCTACGGATTACGTATTTTAAAAGCCTGGAATCCGAGATTGCCGAAACGGAAAAACAGATGCTGGAATGGCTGGCCGGGTTCAACCAGCTGATTGCCGGCGTCAATCCGCTGGAAATGCCCGATCCGGACGATATGGAAATCGTAATAGAAGGTGAAGACGACTGAGATTACCAGGCCAGCTGATAGATGCTCAATTCGAGGCGGACATCGGCCTGTTCTTCGGTTGAGCACTGAATAAGCAGCTGCTCATCGGGAGCAAGCCCCGTGGCGTCAATCTGCCCGGCAGCCCAGGAAAGGCCGCACCAAATCTGCTTATCATATTCCACACGTACGGGCAGCGCGCTAGCATTGTGCGTGGCACTGATTTTCAATATCGCATCCATGAAAACCCCGTCCGGCGGCGAACCGCCTTTGGACCGGTAGGCTCTGCCATCAGATGAAAGCTGCCGCATCAACACAAGCACCGCATCACAGCGCGGCACGGAAAGAGCAACACGCATGTTTTTAGGGGATTGTTCAACAACGGTATATTCCAGGGGTTGAATATCCCGTGGAATTACGACATCATTCTGAATGCCTAAGTCATACGTTTGATCGGCATAGCGTCCGAACCCGACCACAGCGAGTTGTTCCGGCCCGAGCGTAATGCTGTCATCACTCACCTGCGGAACCACACCGGCGTCTCTGAACAGAACGCGGCCGTTTTCGAGCGGGCCGGCAAATCGACCTCCGCGCGGCAGCCGAACGGTCACAAACGCATGGGATGGATTGAGCACGGTAAACACACAGCCCGAATCGTCTCCAGCATAATACCCGTATGGTTCAGCGTTGCCGGGGATACCGCCGAAGGTTGCAATTACACCATGCTGTTGAAAGTGAAAGAACAGCGTCTGAACCCTGGCAAACCAGTCGGCGTCGGTATCGGAAAGCAGTTCAAGATCGCCATAAATCGTATTCATCAATCCGCCCCGGGCAAAGGACAGGAGCAGCATACCTTTCCAGGCTTGAACACCGCGGTAAAAGACACATCCGGTTGTACCGATGGAAAAGCCGGCGTTATCGATGCGGGGCAGGGGCAGGCCGGCATACTGATAATAACGGATCATATGGTCGGAATAGATATCTTTTGAGCGCCAGAAATGGAGGCAGGGCAGGTCGGCGGGCCGGGGATCGCCGGAATACATACAATCGAAATAATCGAGCCAGGCCGGATCGACGCTGTGCGAAAAAGGGGTAACCGTATCTTCCTGCCAGCCGCCGTAACCATTATAGGCGAGCAGATAGGCCTCGGGGCATTGCTTTTTAAACTGAACGAGCGTTTCGCGCCAGGCAGCGACATTGCGGCGATAGATTTCATCTTTCGGCATGGATGCTCTGATATGGGCGGGAGCGGCATAAAAATCGGCGAAATCCATTTTAAACATGCGGAATCCCTGGTCATAATACAGCTGCAGGGTTTGGGCAAAATGGTCCATGAACCCGCCATGAAACATGCACAGTGATTTGCCTGAATCGCTGACGGAATCCTGCCAGGCGGGAATAGCATTGAAATGGCAGAAGACATTTGTAGTAAACCATAAACCGGGAATAACCGCATTCTCCTGGCAGCGGGACAGGAAGCGTTCCGGGCCGGCGGACCAATGGGGAGTGCGCCAGGCGCGATAGCCGCTGTCGGGATCATACCAGAAAGCATCGAGGATATACGCATCGAACTGGACGCCGAATTGTTTCAGATGCAGGAGTTGATCAAGCTGTTTCAAGGCGAATGATTCGGTATGTTCAATAACATCCGACAGTTCATCAAACGCGGCCCAGTTGATATACACACATAAGGGGTGGGTAAGGGACATTGTTTCGTGTTCAGGGTTCAGGGTTCAGGGTTCGGGTACAGTAGCATGGTAATCAATGTGTACCAAAATAGCAATTGAGAAATGATACAGGAAGCTTGCAGGGGGAAACGGCATTACTGCTCGGACCCGGCAGATTTACAATAATGCAGCCGCAGCGCCAGAGACAACAACAAGCTGGAAACCAAGGCCGGTTCAGGAATATCGTCGGTAATTCGAACAACCCGTTCGTGATTATCCAGCGCAAACAGGACCGGGCGATTGGTTCCGGGAACATAGGCGCAATCGGTGGGCAGAGACAATTGTGTTGATCCGGCGGCTTGCAGAGCGGTAGAATAGGTTGTCGTGCTGATAATGTTGGACCCGGAAACCACATACTCCGTAATCTGCTTTCGATAGGCATCCGTTGCGGCCAGATACAGAATCGAATCCTTGCTCGCGGCAGACAGGCCGGACTCGCTGTAATTATCGGGACTGGTGGAGGAAATATCAACGATTTGGGGCCAGCCGGGAACCGGGCTGACTGAACTGCCATCAAACTCAAGCAGATACACCGCGCTTTTCGTTGAGCGGCTGAGCACAAAGAAACGGCTGGGGTCAAGCGGATGGCGGGCGATACCGGTTGGCCGGAAATTATTAGTAGACCAGGAAGCACAATAGGCGGACTGATCGTCCCACACAACGA
>CAZCLS010000064.1:0-9072 GCA_964499565.1 uncultured bacterium | reverse complement strand
AAATTATTAGTAGACCAGGAAGCACAATAGGCGGACTGATCGTCCCACACAACGATACGGCGATTGCCGTAATCGGCGATAACGACATATTCTTGAGATCCGGCCGTTATGGCGTCCAGACCGCGCGGGCTGCGCAGGTTGCGCGTGATAGTACCGCTTCCTGGTTCGCCGGCATTAAGATAGACGATATAGCCGTTCGCCGCGGAAAGGGCCGGACCGTTATACTGAATCGTAGAGCCGTTGACCTGCGTAACGCGGTAATTCCCGCCATCGCCGCTGACCAGATCTCCGGGATTAATTCCCAGGGTCGAAAAGTTTTTTGCCGGGTCGGTTAGCTGCCAGGGAGATGCTGTGGCAAAAGACGTGGCCGCGCCGCGCGCGAGTTCCCAGCGCGGCTGGGCATAGCTGCCTTTAGATGCCGCTTCGGGCCAGGCGGCCGATTCGATAATTTCAAAATGAGGATTATTTTCCAACCAGGGCGTATCGCATTGAAGCATCGTGGCATATTGTTTTCGCTGGTTTTTCGGGGAGGCAACCGCTTTTAAGAGGGTATGACCAAAGCGGAAGTGGTAACCGTATTCCCAATAGGGGGTTGTGCCGTTAAAGCGTGATAGAATAAGGTCCAACTCGGGTTTTTGCGCGACCAGCAGGTCTTTGAAATGCGGGTCATAGGAGATGCCGTTGGCGGAGGAAATCCGGTGCATGATAAACTTACGCGGCAAAGATTCCGTACCGTTATCTTCGGTCCAGTAGAAGATTCCGCGGTTGCGCGCGGGGGCGATGTCATCGGCAAAGCTGAGATCGATCGTACGGGACATCACACCCCCGGTACCGGTAATTGTAAGGATATTTGTAAAAAGGTACGCCGGTTCGGCGCGGCGATAGAGACGATAGACGGTTTCAGATTGGGAGGAAAGCCGGAAAGTCACTTTGCTACCGCCAACGGCGGCCTGAATGTCTGAGGAGAAGGGCGGCGCCCCATCTTTGTACAATGTCGGGACCGACCATGAGAACTGATCGGGATTGATATGCGCCCAGACCAGGAGAGCGAACCGGCTGTGGGCGAATTCGCCACTGGTACAACCCAGAACCCAGGCATCTTCATAGTCGTTTTTTTTGAGGGTAACGATATGGCCCACGCCATCGGTAAAGGCCGGCCAGCTTTCGCTGAAGCGAGGTTCATGATAATACTCTTCCTGCCATTCACTACCGAAGGGAATACCCGAAGCGGCGAGCCCGTCAGTCCCGGTTGTTTCGACATGGCGCGGGGAGCTGTTATCAGACTGCCAGGTAGAAACAGTGGCGCCCGAGAGCGGCAGACCGTCGCGGTCGAGAACGCGGATATTTACGGAACGGGGACTACTGTTGTGCCATTGGACATGGCCGGCGTTGCGTTTTCCTTCAATGTGTTTATGAACCGTCGCGGTACCGGCATTAAACTGGGCTTTTGCGCCCTGGCTGGTAAAAACGTCCGGGCCCCAGCACCAGGTACGCAGCTGCACCGGGTCGCCGTTGGAAAATTTCGCGGCAGCTGTACGGGCGGGAGTAATGACATACTGGTACAAATCCCCGAGCTGATGAAACAAGTGCATGGTTTCGTGCTGTTCGCTGCTGTCGGTATAGGACGGAAATCGCTGCCAGATGCCGTGCCCGGCCCAGCCGTCGAGGTCGCGCGGGCCCGACCAGTATTCCCAGCTGTCTTCTTTATCGGCGGGAGACATGCGGCTGCGAATGCCAAATCCTTCCGCCGCGATGCGGATCCGGACATCCTGACCGTCAAGTGTTTCGGACCGTTCCCAGACGGCTTGCAGCATATCGGCCAGTTTGCGGGCCAAGTAATCAACCGAGAACGGATCGCCGGGAACATTCGGCCGGTTGTCCGCCAGGGAATTGTCACCGTAAATCGGGTGCAGCAGCCAGCTGTGAACGGCATATTCGACCCGGTTGTTTCGCTCAATCGCGTCGGCTGGATTGTCTATCCGGGCAATCGTCCAATACTCTCCGCCGGCATCCAGGTCAAGACCTTTGTAGGGTTCTTCGGGAGTATTTTTAAACGAATAGGGCCACACCGCTGCCGCGGCGTAGGTGTAGTACGCAGTCGTAACAGGGTCGTAGGGAGTAATCGCGGCGGGAATGACAATATCAATGTCCGGGGAATTCATAGTGGCGGGATGGGTATCGGCATTGCGCTGATTGCGGTTAACCCACATCCTCAGCCGGTAAGAATTCGTTGGTGAGTCGTGCGGTCCGGTATTTTTAATAAAGATAGTATTTGTAATCGCCTGCCCCGGGAGGGGCCAGCCGAAATGAGGGTCTCCGCTGAAGTCCTGGTATTGTCCCAGCCAGCGGTGGCGGCGATAGCGGGGCGTCCGTTCCAGCCAGGCGATCTCAAGGTCATAGCCGGAAACATTCTGATTCTGGCGCGGACCGGAAGAGAAATCAAAATCACGCGTAATATAGCCGTATATCCGCCCGGAGGCAACCGCGACGACCGCATTGGAAAGAGCGGGCCGGCCATTAAGATAGCAGGCGGCTTCCACCGTAGAAGCGCCGCCGGAAGAGCGTGGCGGGAGGCGCAGGGTGGAACAGTGCGTCAGAGAATTGCTGCGCGAAAAGACCGTTATAACATCACCAAGAGATTCGTAGGTACCGCCTTTAATATAATTTGCCGCGGCGGCGCCTCCGATAACCAGGCTGGGAAACTGACGTTGATCGGTATACACAATCGAGCCGTTGGCTCCGTTTATAAACGTATAAACCTGCAGGCGCACGACACCGCCGGTTTCCTGAAACACACCCAGATACGATTTGTTTTCATGCCAGAAATCTCCCGCGGCCAGAGCAACCGCGCGGGAAGCAGTGCCAGTTGGAGCGAAAGCGAACGGAACGCGAGACTGAACGGACCAGCCGTTTATTTCCGGAGTGGCGGGCGGAGTAAGGATCACCAGTTCGGCGCGGGGATTGGCATCATACTGATGCGAAAGGCTGCGCAGCAGAACGAGCTGGGCGGCACCGAGCCCGCGTATATCGCCGGCAGTCGCGAGAAGGATATGCCCGAAGTCACTGGTAGGACTGACAGAGCCGGCCGGCGACCGTGACAGACGCAGCCAGGGTCGCAAACTATAGCATTCCGGCGTATCATAAACATCGATGAACAGGTTGTTTCCCTCTTCCCGGACAGCGGTCAGAAACTCTTTGCCGACGATATCGGCAGAGCCGGCCGGCCAGAAATTACCAACGCTGATGCCCCCGGGAGGCACGGTCGACCAATCGGTTCCGGCATCAATAAAACGTGAAAGCCACGCTCCGGATGTGACCCTGACCGGCGCGTCATAGGCCACCAGACAGGTTTGATTACTTTGCTGTTCGAGGGTCACCAGATAAGGATAGCCGAAGCCGAACAAGCACGGCGCGGCAAAGAGGGGCGACGCAGAGATAAAAGTCGCGGCACAGCAAAGAATAGAAACGATTCTGGTATTCATAGAACAAGAAGCTCCTTATACGCTATAAATAGTGTGATAGTATCATAAGAAGCGCCCTCAGTCAAGTCAAAATTAACACTTTACTAATACAGCAGACTAATTTGTTATTACTATTCGATTGGGATACAGATTACCGAAACGGTTTTTTGCCGGGAGAAACCATAGTGTAAGAGGCGAAAAAGCGGTTATAGTAGATTTGCGGGGGGAAATTAGTATTTTTGGAACATCAAACTCACAAAATTTGGGATAGTAATTTATTAACAAGGGGATTATAATATTACGAACGGTTACGAAAAAAGTGCTAAGCCTTGCTTTCATATACGATAAACAGCGCAGAGAAGCGACACACTACATACCGACAGACACAAGAACAACAGCATGGCACGAATACTCATAATAGATGATGACGCCCAAATCCGGGAATTACTGACTATTTTTCTGGAGCATAGCGGTTATGAAGTTATGACGGCTGATGATGGTGGCAAAGCGTACACGATGATGGCGGTTAATCCGGCCGACATTGTGATAACCGACATATTGATGCCGGAGCACGAAGGTTTTGAGACAATCCGGCTTTTGCGGAAAGAGTATCCGGGCATCGGAATAATAGCAATCTCGGGTGGCGGACATTTACCGCCGCATCACTATTTAGAGATAGCCCAGCGGTTGGGGGCGCGTCACACATTTTTCAAACCGGTAGACCGCAAGACGCTATTGAATGCTATTCAGGAAATGCTGCAGCAGTCGATTCCCGGATAAAAAGCGATTGCGGTTTTTTCACCGGCTATGCACAAGACACACACAGGCAATCCACCGTTTATCACCATGAAATTCACATATATATACGTATCTTAGCTCCCGCGTAACACAAGATATAGTGCCAGGCAGCAAAGCGCGAAAGAGTTTTGATTTTTAGGTGTGGATTTGCTATACTATTGTGCGGTTTGTTATAGTATTATTTGGTTTATTCGTTGTGGATAAAATGACTTGCCCGTGAGGGGACCCGCTCAGAAGTGACGGGGCACGGGACCGGGGTCAGATTTGAAGCACTCACAATCAGGCGACAAATGAGAATTTCATTAGTTCGTACAGGAATGGCTATAGGTCTATTCTTTGCTGCGGCAACCGGCGTGTTTGGCGCCGACCAGTTTGACCGGCAGTGGGGAACGATCGGGAATGATTATGATTACGGTGACGAGGGCGAACCGGAGAAGGAAGCATACACACCGAGTGATGAAGCTACGATTAACGCGCGGGAACTTTCATCGGAAGACGAGGTGTTGTATACGGCCAAGGGCGATGTAATTCTTCAGTATCGCGACGCGATTTTTTACGCTGACGAACTTACCTACAATAAAGAAACCCAGATAATCGAGTGTCCCGGCTGGGGCCGGCTGAGTTATAAAGAGCGCGGCAAAGACCAGCAATATGAGATCGTCGGGGAACGCATAATTTTCAATATAGAAAACGAAGCGGGGCAATTCGAAAACGCGCACGCCATCGTCAATTTCGGCACTTTTCAGCACGAAGGCAAATGGTACGAACGTAAGTGGTACCTGTACGGCAAGAAGGTGATGAAGAGTCCGAACGAGCGGGTATTTCACATCGAAGACGGTCGGGCCACGACCTGTCCTCCGGAATATGAATCTCCGTTATACAGTATCGAAGCCAAGCGTCTGACCTTTTTCACGCCGGACAAGAGCGATCCGGAGAGTCAGCCGCGAATATCGGCCCGCAACTTGTTTCTGAAATTTGAAGGTGTGCCGATTCTGTGGCTGCCGCAGTTGACTTACACCGTGCGCGAAGACGACAATAAGTCTCCGGTTCAGGTCTCCTCGGGATATGACAGCCAGAAAGGCGGGTTTGTTGATGCGTCGGTTGATGTGTTCCGCAATCAGAATCTGACGTTGACGCCTCATATCGGGTACTATTCCGAGCACGGTGTGTCTATGGGACTGGACGGTAACTATTATTTCCAGGCTACGAACATCACGACGTTTTCGGGCACATGGAAAACCTTTTTCATAGAAGACATGAGCCGCCAGTTTATTCAAGAGCGCGACACAAAGGACGAAGAAGGCGACCGGATGTTCCGCTATCGTTTCCTGTGGGAGCACGTGCAGACCTTCGGCCCCGGAGCGGGCTGGCTGAATCAGGGTGTTCTGATGGGACAGATAGACTGGCTGAGCGATCCGGATGTGATGCACACCTTTTACCGGGACGATTACAACGATAATGGGCCGCGCGACACGTTTCTTGATTTCACCAGGCCGATCGGGCCGGACAACGAAGTGTCTATTTATGTTGTGAAACAGGTTAACGATTTTTATTCGACCTACGAGCGTTTGCCGGAATTACGGCACGTCTTCCGCAAGCGACAGGTTCTGAATATACCGGTTATGAATGTGCCGGTATATTACGAGAGCAGAACGCGGATGGGATATTATCATTATGTTGAAGACGAGAACATCCCGGGCCACACCAGTTATTCGTTGTGGCGGACATGGACAGACCAGAAGATATCGGCGCCGAAGCGCTTTTTCGGTTTTTTGAATTTCGAACCGTTCCTGGGTTTGGCGGGCGAAGTTGGTCATATCAGCCAGTACACGGTCGGCGAGCATGTTACCGTCGGGCGCCGGGGGCGGATAAAGTCTATCTCTGAAAACATGCCGACACCCTCCTGGCTGCTGGATTACAACCGCTTTACCAGGACGTCTCTGCAGGTATACGCGCCGCAGCAGCAGGGCACGTATTTCCGCGCGATCCCCTATGGCGGGGTGGACATGAGTTTCAAGATAAACCGTACGTATGATTTTGAAGGCACATACATTGGCGAACAGATTCGCAAATATTTAAGTGCCGACAGCGAGAAAATTCGCCATATTATAGAGCCGATGGCCAGGATAATCGGCTCGGGTGGTTTTGGCGAAGACAGCGGGGTCGCGTTCGGCGCCGATGTGGGAGTTCGCAACGCCTTTCAGATCGAACGGCGGGGACAGAATGTCGACTTGGTTGATATGACGGTTATGTTCAGCCAGCGGAATTATGGCAGCGGCATGTTTGAGTCCAAGCCCTACAAGCGGAATACCCGGTACAACCGCGGAGCGAACGCGGTGGAAGTAAAAGAATATTCGGAATACCAGCCCGAATCGGTCATCGGCTTCGACCTGAACGCCGCGCCGTTTGACTGGTTGAATCTTGAAAGCGACATGATCTGGGATTTGGACGAATTGAACCGGATATCTCGAGCGACATTATATGCTAACGTTGACGCGAGCTGGGCGGCCCAGCGGTTGTTTGCCAGTCCGTACATGCCGCGCCCGTTACGGGGCCGCAAGGACGAAGTGCTGCTGACGTTCGGCTACCGTTACGAATATGATCTTTCCAATCTGATAACAATTGGCAGCCGGGTTTGGCTTGACGATTTCACCCCGCTGTTGTCGGTTGAAGCGCAGCAGAAGGCCTGGGCCCGCGAGTTGTCGCGCGGCTGGGGGTTCGGATTTGACCTGCGCTTTGAAGCGGAATCCGGGACGCTGCAGGAAATGGAATATACGTTATACAAGAACTGGAAAAAGTGTCTTGACACTTCTCTCAGTTATCGTTACCGCGATGGAGACAACGCGATATACGCAACGTTCTGGCTGACCGCTTATCCCTCCTCGAAACTTCAGATGGGCAACTGATGCGGACGGCTCCGGGAAAGACAGCGCTTATTACCGGAATTTACGGGCAGGATGGCTCCTATCTGGCTGAATTACTGCTTGAGAAGGGGTATACCGTCATAGGGGCCGACCGGCTCTCGCCTGAAGATTACCATGAAACCATGGAGCATCTGAAACCCAGGTTGCTCCTGCACCAGGTTGACTTGATGGACCAGATGGCCATCATGCAGGTGATCGAAGAAACGATGCCTGATGAAGTGTATAACCTGGCGGCCAATTCATTTATCCCGCTTTCATGGGATGAACCAGTTGTAACGGCCGAAATAAACGCCCTTGGAGTCGCCCGTATTCTGGAAGTTATCCGGAGGGTCAATCCGTCCATCCGATTTTACCAAGCCTCCTCGTCCGAGCTGTTCGGGCGGCCGGAAAAGAAACCGCAGAACGAACACACCCCTTTCCGTCCCGGCACGCCGTACGGCACGTCCAAGTTGTACGGATACTGGATTACCGCCAATTACCGCGAAAAAATGGGTTTATTTGCCTGTTCGGGTATTTTATATAATCATGAATCTCCGCGGCGGGGAAAACAGTTTGTCACCCGTAAAATCACACAAGCAGCCGCTAAAATAAAAACAGGTTCGCAGGAAAAATTGACTCTGGGCAGCCTGGACGCCCAGCGCGATTGGGGCTATGCCAAAGATTACGTGCAGGCGATGTGGCTGATGCTGCAGCAGGACAAGCCGGAGGATTATGTGATTGCCACCGGCATAGAGCACAGCGTTCGCGACATTGTAGAGATTGCGTTTGACCAGGTGAAGCTGGACTGGCGCGCGTATGTTGAAACCGATCCTCAATTTATCCGCCCGGTGGAATTAAACCGGTTAGTAGGTGACACGACAAAAGCGCGCACGCAGTTACATTGGAGTCCGAGTATTACGTTTGAGGAGATGATCCGGATGATGGTTGATACCGACCTTGTGCTGGCGAAGAAAGCATTGCAGCAGGGAGACGGCTCATGAATGGATTTAATTTCAGGCCGGCGCCGCCGACGGAATTTGTTGCTGGTGAAACCGACGGCGGTGCGCGCAAGCACATTACCGAGCTGCAGAACGAGCTCGAGCGGGTGTATATGATCACCGAGGCGCTATGGCGGATCGTGAAAGAGAAATTCAGCCTGGAAGATGACGACCTTAACGCGTTACTGTACGCGATTGACATGCAGGACGGCAAACAGGACGGCCGGGTGGCTCGCAAAGGGCCGCGCACGTGCAGCGCCTGCGGTCGCGCCGTGGCGCGCCGGCACACGCACTGCCTGTACTGCGGTGAATTTATTCAGACCGCGCCGTTTGAACGATAAGCAATCGAGAAAAATGGGTGATGGATGATGGTTAATGGGTAGTTGTCAGGGTTCAGGTGATTGCATCCGGCGGCCGGGACAAATGGTGGCTACTTTTATCCAATTTCCGTTAATTAAGTAGGGCAGAGCTTTCAGCCTGCCAAAATGCCGGCAAACCCTTCCCTCACTCACATTTTCACCTTCCTCCCGGCTTCGTAGAAGCCAGGCGACTACTACGAGGGTCGTACACGCACCCACAACCGGCCTCGGCGAGACCGGCTACAGTTGTTTATGTCATGCTCAGGCTTTAGTAGCCCCTGGGATTTACACATCCCGGGACGTGGAGGAAAATCAGTACAGCTGATTTTATAAATGGCGGTTAGAGTCGGGCCGTGAGAGCTTGGATGTGGCCGCCGGCGCGGGGTTTTATGGCGGTAGAGACGGTGGATGTGTTACGCGCGCAAAGAACCGATGTCCGCGCCGCTGTGTGTCTCAAACAATACTCAACAATCGCATTTTCACTACGCACGGCGGCCGAGGGAATACCCGTGGATAACGCCGCGTTTGCTGGCCTGGACGAAATCTAAAAATT
>CAZCLS010000063.1:6351-12944 GCA_964499565.1 uncultured bacterium | reverse complement strand
GTTCGTCTGTTCAGCCATAGCATGCATAGTGTTTATAATTCCTTTGCCGTATTATCCCTTAATGATAGCAAAAATCCTGTTCAAAGGAAACCCGCGGGCTTATGTATGGTCATAAAACAACCCCAATCACTCTCTTTCAATCCGTCGCGGATTCAGTCCGTTTATGCCACTCGACTTACCGGGTTGTCTTTTGCTATACTAATGGCAGTACTATGGTGAACAAATGAATATTGTGGAATTGTTTGAATCTATTCAGGGCGAAGGGATATGGCTGGGTATGCCGTCTCTGTTTATCCGGTTTGCAGGCTGTAATCTCAACTGCTGCTGGTGTGACACACCCCGCGCGCGGGCTATGGATGCCGGAGTTGACTATCCGGTTGAAGCCCTGCTGGCGCGTGCGCTGCAATCCTCATTGCGTGCGGTTGTAATTACGGGCGGCGAACCGACTTTGCATGCTGAGGAGTTAGTACAGCTGTGTGACAGTCTGAAGGCAGCGGGTAAACGTATAACACTTGAAACTAACGCTACTGCCTTTGTTCCCTGCCGTGCCGACTTGATATCCATGAGTCCGAAGCTGCCGGGATCCCAGGCTGACGGGCGAACGGATATGTGGTGTGAAGAGATTCTCCGTCAGTATTGCGAAAGCGGTACGTCAGTCCAGGTGAAGCTGGTAGTTGGATCTGAAGAAGAGGCACGGCAGGCATTGCGGGCGATTAAACCGCTTGCTATGCCACCTGAACGGATTTTTCTGATGCCGGAAGCCCGCACACGCTCTGAACACAATGCCCAGTCAGCCTGGCTGGTTCCGCTTTGCCTGAACGCGGGAGTCCGGTTCGGCGCGCGGCTTCAGACATTATTATGGGATAATGAACCGGGCAAATAACCGCCTGCTTCCCAGGCAAGACCTGAAAAGTATTCAATGGCTAACAAAGCGGATTAGACTATGGCAAAAGCGCGGAAACAGTTTGTATGCCAGGAATGCGGCAATACCAGCGCAAAATGGGAGGGTAAATGCAACGCCTGCGGTGCCTGGAACTCGTATGTGGAAGAACAGATAGCTGAACGCAGCGGTTCACCCGGGGAGGTATCCTATACGGAATCGATACCGTTGCTGCAGATACAACCGGCATCTGACAAGGCATTGCGCACTGAAATAGCGGAATTCGACCGCATTGCGGGTGGAGGCCTTGTCGCGGGACAGGTAGTACTGATCGGGGGAGACCCGGGGATCGGCAAATCAACGATACTGCTGCAGATTGCCCAGCGCATCGCTTCGGAGGCTTCTCCGGTATTATATGCCAGCGGAGAAGAGTCCGCGGCTCAAACCCGTCTGCGCGCGAAACGATTGCGGGTCGACAATCCCAACATCCTGGTTCTGGCCGAAACAAACATCCGGTCCCTGCTGGAAGAAACCGCCCGGAAAAAACCGGCGCTGCTGATGGTCGATTCGATCCAGGTCATGTTTAACAACGAGCTTTCGAGCGCTCCCGGCAGCGTCACGCAAGTGCGGGAATGTACAGCAGAGCTGGTACGGTATGCGAAAAAAGAACATGTAACGGTCATCCTGGTTGGGCACGTAACTAAAACGGGTACGATTGCCGGTCCGCGCGTTATCGAACACCTGGTTGACACAGTTCTGTATTTTGAAGGCGAGAGACACAATGTGTACCGAATCCTGCGCGCAGTCAAAAATCGCTATGGTTCAACAGATGAAATCGGGGTGTTTGAAATGACGGGGCATGGCCTGCAGGAAGTACCCAATCCCTCCGCGATATTCCTGGCGCAGCGCCAGACGCAGCACAGTGGTTCAGCGGTCGGCTCGGCTTTGGAAGGAACGCGGCCGCTGCTGCTGGAAGTCCAGGCTTTAGTAGCAACCTCCCCGTTCGGCACCCCTTCGCGCAAGGCCGTTGGCATGGATGGCAATCGTATGACAATGCTGCTGGCGGTACTGGAAAAACGGACGGGTATCCACCTGCATACTCAGGATGTCTTTGTGAATTTAGCCGGCGGCATACGCATCAGCGAGCCGGGACTCGACCTGGCCTGCGCGGCAGCGATCGCTTCAAGTTTTTACGACCGGCCCGTGGATGAACACACGGTTATTATGGGTGAAGTCGGCCTGGGAGGGGAAGTGCGTGCTATCAGTCAGATTGAACGGCGGGTAATGGAAGCCAGGCGACTTGGTTTTACCCGCTGTGTACTACCGGCCCACAACCTGAAGACATTCAGGGAAAAAGGCGCGGCCCATCTTTCCTGGCAGGGCGTCGAACTGCTGGGATGTGAGGACGTCGCAACAATGCTGCGGAGCGTCATTGCGGGGAATCCTGAAGCCTGACCCTGCCAGCCGGTTCAGCATTTCAACAGAGTAACTATCAGACCGAAAAAACGTATGAGAGAAATATCCGCGGAACACATAGCCGAAACCGTAGCGACATTGGTCGTCGATGCCTGCGTATGTCTGCCGGACGATATCCGGGATGCATTTGTCCGGGCACACGCGGAGGAAACCGATCCTGGCGCGCGAGCCATACTGGATATCCTGCTGGAGAACGCCGATCTGGCCCGGGAGAGCAAACTGCCGATTTGTCAGGACACCGGTGTAGATGTTGTTTTTGCCGAACTGGGCAGTGACGTGCATATCAGTGGAGGTCTGCTGACAGACGCGATCAATGAGGGTATCCGGTTAGGAACCCGCAACGGCTATTTACGCACATCGATGGTAAACGACCCGTTGCGGCGGGTAAATACGGGAGACAACACACCGGGCATGATCTATACCATTCCCGTAGCGGGAGACCGGCTGCGCATAACCGTAGCCCCCAAGGGAGCCGGCTGTGAAAACATGAGCCGCTGCACCATGCTGAAGCCGGCCGACGGCAGGGAAGGCGTTCGCCGCTTTATTCTTGAGACGGTATACGCAAGTGGCGCCAATGCCTGCCCGCCGCTGGTTGTAGGAGTTGGATTGGGGGGAGATTTCACTTACGCGGGAGTTTTGGCCAAAAAAGCTTTTCTGCGCACGGTCGGCACCCGCAATCCGGATTCGTTATACGCCGAATTCGAGCGGGAGCTGCTGCAGGAGATCAACCGTACCGGCACAGGTCCGCAGGCCCTGGGCGGGCGGTCGACGGCGCTTGATGTTTTCATAGAAACGGCCCCATGCCACATAGCGAGTCTGCCGGTTTCGGTATGCATTAATTGTCACGCTACACGGCATGCCAGTGTTGAAATATAAGCAAAAAATGGTCAGCTCTTTACAAAATCGATTTTTTTGTTTATAATAAATGGCAAGAAAATTTTGAGTTTAGAAATTAGTATAGCGAGAGTTTTATAAATCAAGCTGATTTAATGTATGCCGACAGTACACTAGTCCAATGTTCTTTCACAACTTGTGTGGATAGTGTGTTTAACTTAATCACTAAATCAATAACCGAGGAGCAAAATATGAAACGCGTAGTAAGCATCCTTATGGCAGTATGCCTCGTAGGCATTGCGGTAGCAGGAACAACCGGCGACAAAATCACCATGGGCCTAGCCCGCGGTCTTGACAACATCATCGCCAGCCCTGCTGAATTAACCCACAACACAATCAACGACGTGTCAGAGTACAGCTTAGTCGGTCTGGTTACCGGACCGGTAAAAGGTGCTATCTTTGGTGTATGCCGTTTGACCGCTGGTGTCGCAGATTTACTGACACTCGGTCTGATCCCGGATGAAAGCAGCCCCTATTGCTCTCTGATGGTCAAACCGGCGTATCTGGAAAGATGCGAACCGACGTGCGAAAAGCCCTGCGCTCTGGCACCGCCGGCGAAGTAAGTTTATACTTACTGATTACGACTGCAAAGGTTCACGGAGCCCGGATAGCGCGCTTTTCCACACAAGATAAGCGGTTGAGGCGCATATCGGATTTCCGTGAGCCTTTGTTTTTTTTGGATTGAATGCCCAGCCCTGCCGGATTAGTTCCGGCAGGGCTGCTGCTTTAGTGGAAATAGCGACCGCGAACTACTGTTCCTGAATGCCGTTACGGTATGAACCATCAAACATGATTTCACCGCTTTCATTATATTCTTTCCAGAATCCGTCCTTCACGCCGTTTCGATACGTACCTTCACTCATAAGCCGGCCGTTTGCATGCCATTTCTTCCAACGGCCGTCTTTGTCTCCATAGCGGTAAAATCCTTCGTGCATTTTGGTTCCGTCGGGATACCAGGAAACTGAAAGCCCATCGCGTTTGCCGGAATGGTAGCTGTTATCGGTATGCTCCTGACCGTTTTCATACCATGTCCTCCAGCGTTTTTCTTTCAAACCGTTTTCATACCAGCCTTCGGACTCCTTTGTGCCATCGGGAAACCAGGTGCTAATTTCCCCGTCCGGTTCCCCGGCGCGCAATGTGTGCTCGGCGGCTTTCTTGCCATTGGAATGCCAACTGATCCAGACACCTGTTTTTATACCTTTTTCGTAGCCGCCTTCATGTGCCTTCGCTCCGTTGTCATACCAGGTTGTCCAGGTGCCGTCTTCCTTATCCTCGTCAAAATCGCCTTTTGATTCGATTTGGCCATTGGCATACCAGGTTATCCACGTGCCGTCCTTTTGCCCTTGATCATACTCCCGGCTCGATTTTTTCTGGTGATTGTCATACCAGGAAGTCCAGGTACCATTGAGAACATTTTCATCGAAGGCACCTTCAGACGCCAGAACACTGTTTGAATACCAGGACCGCCATGGCCCGTTTTTAATACCGGCTTTATACACCCCCTGGCTGCACAGCTGTCCGGCGGCATACCAGTGCGACCACTCGCCTTCCCGGCGTCCCTGCCGCACAATACCTTCCTCCATTTTGCGGCCGGACGCGTACCAGTATGTTACGCGCTCCCCTTGCGATTCATCAAGTATTAGAGCAGTTTTTTTCAGCACGCCCCCGGGATACGTATCCTGAATGATCTGATCCAGCACTTTGATACCGGCCCGGTATTCTGTCAGGTGTTCAACGTTGTTCTCATCCCATTCATGCCACAAGCCATCACGCTGGTTATTGCTATACTGGCCTTCGGCCTGTTTGCGTCCGTCCGGATACCAGTATACACGCGCGCCGGTAATAATCCCGTTGATATATTCCCCGCGCGTGGCAATCTGTTCATTGGTATGCCAGTAGCTCCATTCGCCATCAGGTTCACCGTTATGATATTGGCCTTTGGCGGCTAATACGTCATTACTGAACCAGTACGACCATAATCCCTCAGCCCGGCCGTTGCGGTACGGTCCCGCTTCCTTGCGGCCGTCACGCGACCAGAGCGTCCATTCTCCTTCGCGCTTGTCATAAGCATACATACCTTGAGCTGCAAGACGTCCCGTATCATACCATTCCGTCCAGGGCCCATGCCGGCGGCCATACTGATAGGTGCCGAGTGTTTGTTTGACACCGTTATCGAACCAGAACTGCCATTCGCCTTCGCGTTTGCCATAGCGGTAGGCGCCTTCAGCCCGCTTGGCGCCTTTGGGAAACCATAAGGTCCAGACACCATGCTTCTGACCAAACCGTGAGATTCCCTCCGCCCGGAGCGACCCGTCGGGATAAAAAGCTTGAAACTTTGACGTGCGCGTCTGCGACTCAAAATCAATAACCGGCATAGCAGGCTCCGGCATATCGGGTTCTTCCGGGATTACTTCCCGCCGCGGTTCGGTGGTCTTGATTACCATGCTTACCCGGCTGCGCTCTTCGTCCGTCGGCAACGCCGATCCCGCCTGTCTGACACCGTTGACGTATTCTTCCGAACCGAGAAACGCGCCCTGATCATCATATACATTCCATACGCCATGTTTCTGACCGTCGACAAGCTCGCCGCGGGCCGTGATAGTTCCTTTGGGATTGTGTTTGATATAGGTTACCTGATCCAACCGGTTGCCGGCAGCGTCAAGAGCGTAAAAAAATTCTTCCTTAATCTCCTCGGCGGGATAGTACGTATGCCGTTCCGTTTCGGCAATCAGCAGGCCGTTATCGTACTTTTTCTCAATTTCCGTGTCAGGCGCGGGCCATTCATGCCAGACGCCATGTTTCTGGTCGTGCTCATAGGAGCCTTCCGCAATTTTCATACGGCGGTCATTCCAGTAGACGCGTTTGCCTTCGCGCATGCCATTTGAAAATTTTCCTTCGGTTTCTTTGACACCGTTTGGAAACCAGTACGTCCAGCTGCCATCGGGTTTGCCGTGTTTATATTTTCCTTCCGAAGCTTTCTGGCCGTTGGGATGCCAGTACGTCCAGCTGCCGTCGGGCAAACCGTTTTCGTCAAAAGTTCCCTGCTGTTGTTCGCCTGATTCCGTCCAGAGCGTCCATTTCCCGACCATCTTTCCATATTCATACCGGCCGACTGACTGAGGCGCGCCCGCAGGAAACCAGTTGGTCCAATTGCCATGCTGATACCCGAGGTTGTATTGGCCGGCTGATTCCAGGGCTCCGGAGTCGTACCAGGTATACCAGATACCCGTTCTGAAATGATTGCTGCTGGAATCCTCCTGGATAAATCCCCTGGCTTTGACTGAACCGTTAGGATGATGTTCTTCAAAAGGTATTAATTGATCCGCAGCCGCAATGCCTGAAA
>CAZCLS010000063.1:0-6251 GCA_964499565.1 uncultured bacterium | reverse complement strand
TGGTCAGGCGTTTATGAGAATCAGCATTATCCAGACCGAGTCCCAGAAGCCACGCTTTTCTATTTGCACGAGCAGTCATAAGCATGTAGTGCCGTTCATCTTATTCGGGCTGTGTGGTCTGACGCAGAAATGATTCGATGAACTCATCTATTTCGCCGTCCAGCACAGCAGACGTATTGCTCGTTTCAACATTGGTGCGCACGTCTTTAACCATGTTATACGGATGCAGCACATACGAGCGAATCTGGCTGCCCCACTCTATTTTCTGTTTGCTGGCATAATCCAGAGAAGCCTTTTTCTGCCGCTCCTCAACTTCTAACTGGTACAACCGGGCCTTGAGCATTTTCATCGCCGTCGCTTTGTTTTTATGCTGTGACCGTTCGTTCTGGCATGCCACCACAATTCCGGACGGTTCATGCGTGATGCGCACGGCCGAGTCGGTTACATTAACATGCTGACCGCCGGCACCGCTGGAGCGATAGGTATCGATCCGCAGGTCTTTTTCATCCACTTCGATATCGATATCTTCATCTACTTCCGCGGTTACATCAACTGAGGCAAACGACGTATGCCGGCGTTTATTCGAATCGAACGGTGAAATTCGCACTAAACGGTGTACGCCCCGTTCGGCCTTGAGGTATCCGTAGGCGCAATCGCCTATGATACAGATAGTGGCCGATTTATAGCCCGCTTCTTCTCCGTCCAGATAATCAATTATCTTAGCCTGCATCTTATGGGCTTCGCACCAGCGGGTATACATTCTGAGCAGCATTGACACCCAATCACACGCTTCCGTGCCGCCCGCCCCGGCGTGAATAGTCAGGTACGCGTTATTACGGTCAAGCGGACCGCTCAGCGTACGTTGAAATTCAAAATCGTTATACTGGGTTTCAAGCCGGGCGACTTCCGCGTTGATTTCACTTTCACAGTTCTGGTCGCGTTCATCCTCCGCGAGGCGGATGAAATCGAGAACATCATTCGTGTGCTGTTGAATTTCACGGCTTTTACCGATAAGGTTTTTAAGCACCTGCTGCTCCTGCAGCAGCCCTCGCGCCCGGTCGGTATCAGACCACAAATCCGGAACCGCGGTTAATCCATCTATCTCTTTAAGCCGCTGTTCCTTGCGTTCGAGCTGCATATGCTTGATCAGATGGTCCAGCCGTTCCTTAATTTCTTCTACTTGTTGCAGTTCTACTTCGTACATTCCTGTTTACTCATTTCACGATACGTGCTTATTGTTATCCGGTTTGACGTAATCTCATACTGAACAGCTCCATGCCAGTCCGTACGCATAACCGGTATATGCCGGACCTCCAACCGCCGCAGCACAACATCCGTAGGCAGGCCGAACTGGTTCGGTCCGACACTGAGTACAGCGGATAGCGGTTGTACCCGATCCAGATACCTGCCGGAACTGGAAGACGCGGAGCCGTGATGTCCAAGCTTTATTATATCACTTTGCATGCTTTCCCGGCAATGATTCTGCATAGCTTCACTCGCGACGGTGGCATCGCCGGTCAGCAGAAAACTGCGTCCATGCCAATCTGCCCGCAGGACAAGCGACCATGTGTTATCTCCCCACGCCCGGGCTTCATCGATCCAATTCGTTATGGCTGCCGGAGGGTGGAGCGCGGATAAGGCCAGGCCATCCCATATATTCGATTCACCTGCATACCAGGTATGCCACGTTATGTTCCGGCTCCGGGCACACGCTTGAAGCTGATCGGCGATCGGGTTTGCTTCGCACACAGGCGGAGCATACACCGCTTTAACCTTAAAAATCCGCAAAACATCAATCAGGCCTCCGGCATGGTCGCGGTCGAAATGACTGCAGATAACCGCATCCAACGAATTCACGCCGGCGGCCCGAAGATACGGAATGACCGTCCGCACACCCTGGGACCACGGACCGAAGCTGACACCGCCGTCTACCAGGATTGCAGCGCCATCTGGTCCGTGAATAACCGCTGCATCACCAAGACCGACATCCAGGACCACCAGCTTCAACGGCTCAGGTCCGGTCTTGCTCCGCATGACACTGCCGCCAAAGAAACACCAGGCTGTCAGGGCACAGATACCAACTACCCGGGTGCGCATCAGTACCGGTTTGGGAGAACACCATCGGCTGCGGCCCCAGTAATATGATATGCCGAGTGCGCAATAGTACCAAAAAAGAGCTCCTGTCGTCAAGGCAGACATTGAAAAATATCCGAAAGGCAGCTTCGCCATGGCAGATAAGTACAACAATATCAGTTTCAGAAAGGCCAGGGTGCCGTAATTCAATATATGCGCGGCCGTTTCCGACACTAACGAAACCATTAGTGTCAAAAACCCTAGAATAAGCACGACCCCGGCGGCCGGTATTAATAAAATATTGGCACACAGTGATGCCGGAGTAAGCAGATGATTTCTGGTTACCGTAACCGGCCAGGTAACCATCCATATCGCGCAAGACGTCCCGACGATACGCAGTACATACCGGACAGCATTATGAGCAAAGCGATAGTGCCGGTGTTCCAGGTCATATACCGCCGGTCCGCGATACCAGGCAAAACGGCAGAATACCCTATCGATTAAAGGCGCCCCGGCCATTAACGCTACAACTGACAAATAGGTCAGAAGGGTGCCGGTTTCCTGAACCTGGCGGGGCCAGCCGATCGTATACACCATTGCAGCCGCAATCAGGGCCGGAGCGGCCCGGTTTGGCCGCCGGCAGAGCGGTGCCAGGGCCAGCATGCTGAACATCAGCATGGCCCGGATAACCGAAGCGCGGAATCCCACCATACAGGCATACAGCCACATGACCGGCAGAATTACCGTGCCCCGGACTCTGCCCGGCATGCCCGTCAGCCAGGTTACACCCCACCAGAAGCCCCAGACTATCCCGATATGCAAACCGGAAATGGCAATGATATGAAATGTTCCCGTGCATGCAAACAATTCAACCATATCGTTCGGCAGCGGGTCGCGTACCCCAAGCAGCATACGGCGCGCAATGATACTTTCAGACCGGAACGCGCCTTCCGCGAACAAAACCCGGGCGAATCGTTCGCGCAATCTGTCCAGACTTCTGCGCAGCCGCAAAGCATATGAAGGATTTACCGGCGGCCGCCACCGG
Organism: uncultured bacterium; assembly: GCA_964499565.1. Lineage (GTDB taxonomy): Bacteria > Auribacterota > UBA3054 > UBA3054 > CAZCLS01 > CAZCLS01. The sequence goes on along the minus strand of CAZCLS010000063.1, from coordinate 3,133 downwards.
AGCAGGCCGCTCTTTGCGGTTATTTTATACCGGATTCCCTCGGCCCTGTAATAGGCCGCAACATCGAATTGCCCGGGATTGCCCGGCGGCCGGTAGCGTTGCCAGTCCGCTTCCACTCCGATACTGTCTCCCCGTTGTAACGGCACCGGTTTCGCGCTCACAAGCGTGCAACGGATCGGTTCGGCAATTGCGCGGAAACGTTTTCCGGGAAACCGGACACGAACGTCATGCAGTGTAAAAGCCCCGTAGACATTGGTTCTGGCATCAAATATCACATCGCTTTGGCGCCATTCTACTGCTTCCGCGACCCGGCCTTCCACATATGCGGTCGTATCGTCAGGTAAAGGCCGGGTACAAGGAGGTTCACGCAGCAGCGTATAGCCCAGCAGCATGCCTCCGGCTGTTATGCAGATGACAAAAGGTGGTTCAGTGTTACCGCCGCGGACGGCAGTCACATACAACACCACCGCGGTGGCCAGCCATACACCCCAGGCTACAACCAGCGTTACAGGCATCACAGAGCCTATCAGCGGAGAGGCAATGATGCCGGCAATGACAGCGAGTAACAGATGCAGAAGGGACAATGAATAAATCATACGTTCTTAATTTCATGAAATGCTGACACATAGTGCTTTCATATATATATACGCATACCCCCCTTTTTTTTTGCGCATATTCTTTTTATCATTTGATTTTGGTACAATGAATATCTTGATAAACTCAAACCAGGAAACAACATGATTCGAATCGGCGTACTCGGTTCAGGTTCAGGAACTAATTTTGCCGCTCTGGCCGACGCGGTCGTTAACGGCTCTTTAACCGGCGTGGAACTTGCCCTCGTCATCAGCGATGTCAAGAATGCCGGTATCCTTGAACGGGCAGCGTCATACGGTATTCCTCACCGTTATCTTCCGGCCGACGATTATAAGACCAAGTTGGACGGCGCGCAGGAACAGGCCTATATCAACGAACTGCGCCAGGCTCGCGTTGATTATGTCGTCCTGGCCGGCTTCATGCGCATGGTGAAACATGGGCTGCTGAACGCTTTTAAAGGCCGGATCATTAATATTCATCCAGCTCTCCTGCCGGCATTTCCCGGTCTTGCCTCCTGGAAACAGGCCTGCGATTATGGGGCCAAAATAAGCGGCTGCACCGTGCATTTTGTCGATGACGGCATGGACACGGGACCGATTATTGCTCAGGCAGCAGTGCCTGTCCGCGATGATGACACACCGGAAACCCTGCACACCAGAATTCAACTGCAGGAACATCGCCTCTATCCGCACGTCCTGCAGTGGCTGGCTGAAGGGCGTATACGGATTGAAGGACGCACCGTTATCGTTACCGGACTGGAATACGGTGCCTCAGACTGATACCTGGTATCCGCCACCCCTATCATCCATCATCCATTAGCCATCATCCATTAGCCATTAGCCGTCAACCATTCCTGAATTTACTTGCACCGGGGGTGGCTTTATTGTACAATAATCATCACGTAATAAGACTTGTTATACTTAACGCACTGAAACACACATGAAATTACTTGAATGCATACGTAAAATAGAGGCGGAAGTGGTCGTCGGCGAAGACTGGCTGGACCTGGAAGTGGAATCGGTAGCTGCTTCCGACCTGTTGAGTGATGTGCTGGCAACTGCCAAACACAATTTTCTCCTCTTGACCGGTTTATCAACACCGCAGGTAGTACGCACCGCTGAACTGATGGGCAGTGTGGGCGTTGTGTTTGTCCGCGGCAAATATCCGCCCCAGGAAGCGATCGGCATGGCAACGGTGCATAAAGTGCCCCTGCTTTGCACTCCACTGGACATGTTCGAATCGTGCTGCCGCCTGGCAAATTGCGGTCTTGAACAAATCACTGATTAATCGCGTACCCCGGCATCCCTGATGGAAAATGCCTCGTCAATTAAAACGCTGCGGACCGACCGGAACGATATTTCCATTGTCAGCGAATTGCTGTACCAGTTTAAAGTCCGGGATGTCATGACCCGCGACGTGTATACTGTAGCTCCGTCAAGCAGCATGCGCGACGTACAGAAGCTGATGCGCGAAAAAAAAATATCCGGGGTACCCGTTGTTGATCAAGGCAAATTAGTCGGCATTATCAGCCTGGATGATATTATCCGCGCGCTTGATTTTGGAGAAATCGAGAAAAGTGTGGCCGAGAAAATGACCAGCAAAGTCTTTACCGTATCCGACCATGTTTCCGCGGTAAAGGCAATTGATGAAATGGAAAAAGTCGGCTTCGGCCGATTGCCTGTGCTGGACAAGGATGGCACGTTAGCGGGTATTATCACTCATTGGGATGTGGTTCGAAAACTGCTGGAAATGCTGCAGGAAGTAGCTATGCAGGCCGAAGAACGCGAACGCAGCATGCACAGCGGGGAAACCGCCGACCAGGCTGAACAGCCTGCCGGCGCGCCGAAAGTAACCGCTCTGGAATTTTCCGTTCAGAAGGACGATTTCGAAAATGCCGGTAGCGCCTCCAGCCAGGTTAAAAAACAACTCCAGTCCAGAAGTATTACTCCCGCTATCATTCGCCGTATCGCTGTCGCTATGTATGAGGCTGAAATCAATATCATTATTCACTCCCTCGGCGGTAAAATAATCGTGCGAATCTATCCCGACCATATTCAGGTTACCGCCGCCGACCGCGGCCCGGGTATCGCAGATATTGAACAGGCTATGAAAGAAGGGTATTCCACCGCGTCCGCTAAAGTTCGTGAAATGGGATTCGGGGCCGGTATGGGCCTGGCAAACATTAAGCGCTGTTCAGACCGGTTTGCCTTGCAATCCATTCCCGGCGGCTCAACTGAAATAAATATCGAAATTGACTTTTGATGGCCGATTGTGCTACGCCAGATGTCCTTTCCCAATCCCTTCAATATCTTAAGGGTGTCGGTCCAAACCGCGCGGCCTTGCTGCAGCGTTGCGGCCTTTCCTGCGTGGAGGATGCCCTGAATTATTTTCCTTACCGCCATGAGGACCGTCGCGAGCTGACCAGCATCGCTAACGCGCACGAGGGAGAGTTAGTGACCGTATATGGACGTGTCGACACGGTCACGGCCCGTAAAACCAGGGCCTATAAAACCATTGTCCAGGTTTCTATTAATGATAC
>CAZCLS010000062.1:0-12809 GCA_964499565.1 uncultured bacterium | reverse complement strand
TTAACGAAATTATCTTCTGCCAAAAAACGCAGAAAACAATTTCTAACTTACTAACACTCAATCACGCCGCACTGGTATATTTTTTCCACCAGCTTTTCAACGATATCATCTACTGTGCCTTCCAACCTTTCTTTCTTTCTTTCGAATTTTCGAACCTCCAGACCTGCCATCTTTGTGGGAGAACCCGCCAGTCCCACATGTTCCGGATTCACACACAAATCCTTATTGGATAGCATCGTAATCTCCTTCGACTCTGCCGCCAATATGCCGGCAAATGATATATATCGAGGCTTATTCAGCTCTTTCCGCACGGAAAGCACTACAGGAAATCCGGAGGCAAGCCTTACATAACCGTTCTCTATCTTCTGTGTAATTACCAGGTTACCCCCGGCCGATCCCTCCAGGCCGGTTACATGCATCACATTGGGAAGGTCCAGCATCTCTGCCAGCTGTGAACAGATCTGTGCCGTTGAGCCATCAATGGACAGATTGCCGCAAAGGACAATATCAAAATCCCCTATCCAGCGGCAGCCGGCTGCCAGTATCTCGGACGTGGCCAGACTGTCCGATCCCGCAAACACGCGGTCAGACAAGAGGACAGCCCTGTCGGCCCCCATTGCCAGCCCCTCTCGAATAGTGGTCTTAGCGAAGGGAGGAGCCATTGACAGCAGAACCACTTCTCCGCCATGGGACTCCCGCAATGCAAGGGCTGCCTCAAGGGCATGCTTATCAAGGGGATTCATTATGTTTGGAATCCCCTCTCGTTTCAGTGTCTTTGTTTCAGGGTCCATACTGACCTTATCCCACTGTTTCGGATCAGGCACAGGTTTCACGCAGACAATAATCCTGTTCATAATCGTACCTTCCTGTAACATATTTGCTCTTTTATCGCTTTTTGAAAGGAGCCAGCGCCGCCCTTCCAATACCTGTCTTGGCTACCTCTGCCGTGCCGCCTGCCGGGACGGTAACCATTGCGTCTCTGAAGAGCCGCTGAATGGCGTATTCCTTCATTATGCCGTAGGATCCGTGAATCTCTATCGCCTTTTTCGCCGCATCCACCGCCGCGTTACAGGTATAGTATTTCGCCATGCCGGTTTCTGTGTCGCAGCGCATGTTCTGATCCTTCATCCAGTTTGCGCGATAGTTCAGCAGCCGGCAGATATCCAGTTGTGTATATATCTCGGCCATAAAAAACTGGATCGCCTGAAGTGCACCGATAGGTTTCCCGTAGAGGATTCTTTCACTGGCAAATTTGCCGGCTTCTTCATATACCGCCTGTAGAATACCCAGGGCGGTGGCCGCCATACCGGTCCGACCTGTCTCGCTGATGGTCTTGAGCGCCACGCCCAATCCCTGACCTTCCTGACCGATCAGGTTCTCTTTGGAAACTTCGCAGTTGTCAAAGACCAGTTCACCCGTATTTGCACCGCGAAGTCCAAACTTATTCTCTTTTCTCCCGGGTTTCGCGCCGGGCGTATCCTTGTCAATGATAAAGGCGCTTAAGCCTTTTGCTCCTTCGCCGGTTTTGGCTATAACAATCCAGAAATTGGCAAGATGCGAATTGGTGATGAAGCATTTACGCCCGTTTAAGATATACTTGTCACCCTTCAATTCTGCAGCCGTTTTCATCCCGATAAGGTCAGATCCGCCTGAGGGATCGGTGACGGCCACTACACCCATGGTTTCACCAGTTGCAAGACGGGGTAGATATTTCTTTTTCTGCTCATCGGTTCCGAAATCACTCAACGCGGCGCAGGCCATGTGGTGAACCTGAAGGGCCATGGGGAAAGCGGCACATACGCGGCCAAGCTCTTCCAGCACTATGGTTCTCGCCACATAACCCATTCCCACTCCGCCGAATTCCGGTGGTGTTATAATGCCGGTAATTCCTACCTGAGCCATAGGCTTTAAAAGATCCACAGGAAATTCACCGGTTTCTTCCATCGCTTCCATCTTCGGAGGTATTTCTGCTTCCGCAAATTCACGGACAGCCTTCCTCAACATCTCTTCTCTTTCGGTAAATGCAAAATCCATAATCCATCTCCTTGTTGATTTATTGATTGTCAATCTGGGACAGCACTGTAAAAAGCGCCAGATGCCAAGTCCTGTTATTTGTACATCCCATATCAGGACAGACCGACCACCGTCCAGACAAAATTACATCATCCGATTAACCGCACTTTTCTATACATACACGCCATATATGTCAAGTTGTTTCCCGATGCTGTTAATGCAATATGATTATGTCACTCCTCTTTATCTTATCTTTCCGCGGTATGTGAATAACAAAATTTCTCGAAGCACAATGTTTTCACCTCGTTGATGATAGATTTTGTCTGATAAAATCATTTTTGCCGGTGGCTCCAGGCAGGTCACTGCCAATACCTTTTTGACTTACTGTTTGTGTTGTAGTAAGTTCCCGCGCTAATGTTAATGTCTTCGGGGTTGAATTTTCGAGTTTACAGAGGGTTTTAGTCCACTTAATAGATGATATCCATGCATTCGGAAGAGAAAACCGTCAGCTGGCTGGCAATAATAAAGGACGGGGTTGTCGGCGCGTGGCCCATCTGTCTCGGCTACCTTGCCATCGGCCTGGCCTTCGGGGTGATCGCGCAAAAGGCGGGATTCAGCCCGATGGAAATCGGCCTCATGTCTTTCCTCGTTTATGCGGGCAGCGCCCAGTTTATTGGCATATCCATGCTGAGCGCCGGCGCCGGCATTATTCCCATAATCATAACCACATTTACCATAAACCTGCGCCATATGCTGATGAGTTCATCCCTCTCAACCTTCATGCGCAATCTCGGCATAGGCAGGCTTTCCCTCTTTGCCTATGGAGTAACCGATGAGAGTTTTGCCCTCAATACCGCCAGGTTCAGGGACGGCAACTGGGACTGGAGACGCGCCCTCGTCCTCAATCACACATCAAATCTCGCCTGGATTATAAGCACAGTTGCAGGCGGATTCAGCGGCCGGTTCATACCCGCCGGGGCTCTCGGGATCGACTACGCCCTGATCGCCATGTTTGTATGTCTTCTTGTTTTTCAGTTGAGGGGAAGACTTTACGTGATAGTGGCAATCATCTCCGGGATACTGGCCGTTGCCTTATCACTGCTTCTCCCCGGAAACGCATACATAGTGGCAGCCTCGGTAATCGCGGCGACGCTGGGAGTTTTTCTCAAAAAATCGAGGCGGTTCGCGGGGACGGAGCGGACATCATGATACATGAAAATTATCTGTATGTCATTCTCGGGATGGGAGTTGTCACCTATATACCGCGGTGGCTCCCACTCGTATTTCTGTCCCGCCGAAGACTGCCGGATTGGTTTGAACAGTGGCTCGACCTTATTCCCGCCGCGATATTAAGCGCCCTGATACTCCCGATACTCATAACAACGGGAGAGCCCCGGCATCTTGATCTTTTGCGGCCCGAGCTTATCGTGGCAGTGCCGACCCTTGCCTTCGCGGTGAAGACAAGGTCTCTCGCGGGAACGGTAATCTTAGGAATGTTTCTATTCTGGCTCGCGGGGAAATTTTTTTAAGGAAAGAATGGTAATTTCGAATTGATTATTTATGTCAAGCTCCTGCTAACCGCCATCTTCTGGGGTGGAACTTTTATAGCCGCGCGGGTCGTCGCGCAAACTGTCGGCCCTTTCAGCGCCTCTTTCCTGAGATTCGCTATTGCATCCATTTTTCTTGTCTTTATCACCATAAGAATGGAAGGCAAAATTCCCTGGCTGAAAAAACACCAGATATTGCCTGTCATACTTCTCGGACTGACGGGAGTATTCGCGTATAATTTCTTCTTTTTCTCCGGACTGAAAACGATTACGGCAAGTCGCGCTTCTGTCATTATAGCAATGAACCCGATTTTTATATCTATTTTTGCTTACACCTTTTTCAAGGAAAAACTGACCGGGATAAATGTGGTCGGGATTTTACTATGCGTATCCGGCGCGATTATCGTCATCTCAAGGGGAAACCCCCTGGGAATAATGCAAGGGGGCCTTGGGGCGGGAGAGCTTCACATTCTCGGATGCGTCGCGAGCTGGGTCTTATATTCCCTGATTGGGAAAAGCGCCATGAAGGACATGTCTCCCCTGGTGACCGTCACATACTCCTGCCTTGCCGGAGGTATCCTGCTTTTATTTCCTGCCTGGATGGAGGGGATGCCCCGGGATATCACGGGATACAGCGTGGCAAACTGGTCAGGCATTTTTTATCTCGGATTTTTCGGCTCTGTTCTCGGGTTTACCTGGTATTATCAGGGGATAAAGAGGATCGGAGCATCGAAGGCATCTGTGTTTATCAACTTTGTTCCGGTAAGCGCGGTCATACTCGCCTGTCTGATCCTGAAAGAAAAACTCGACATATCCCTCATCACAGGCGCCATCATGGTAATCTGCGGGGCATATCTGGCTAACAGGAAACCATAGGACATGACCGGCGCCGATAACCACAGAACCGTTATATCCGTTTCCATTAACTACCCGGCCGTTTTTCATATCAAGGCATAGCGTGATTTTTTCTATTTCTGTTTCCATACCGGACTTCGCTTTTCCATGAAAGCGTTTATTCCTTCCCTGGCATCTTCTGTAGAACAAAGACGGGTAAAAGCTTCGTTCATATATTCGAAGGCTTTATAATAATCCAAATCCGCCGCCGCATAGAACGCCTTTTTGGCGATTTGCAACGCCACAGGACTCTTTTGCGCCAGGATTGCCGCCCAGTTACGGGTTTCTACGTCCAGGTCGGCTTCAGGTATGACCCTGTTGACAAGCCCCATGCTTAAGGCTTCCTGAGCGGTGATCAAATCACCGTAAAACAATAATTCGAGGGCCCGTTTTCTCCCTACAGACCTGGTGACCGGAATTACCGGCCCTATGCAGTTCAGGCCAACGTTTATTGCGGTCAGGCCTATACGCGCATTTTCACTGACAACGGCGAGGTCGGCGGCCGCGACCAGGCCGGCTCCATTCGCTGCGGCAACTCCATGCACCTGAGCAATCACAGGTTTGCTCATACGACTGATTGTAATCAGAGGGGTTACCATGCATTCTACCCAATCCCGATATTCCATGGCACTCTTACCCGAAAAATCGCTTACATCAATGCCAGCGCAAAAAGCCCTGCCAGCGCCTTTGAGGATAATTACTCTTACCTGAGTCTCTGCGTCAAGCTCCCGAAGGGCCTGATTGAGTTCTGTTGCAAGAGGAACATTGAAAGTATTAAGGCTATCAGGGCGATTTAATGTTATTTCAGCGATATAATCATCTCCGGTTTCAACAATAATATTTTTGTAACCCATGATATCATTCCTTTCTTTTTGAAGTTTTTTAATCAGCAAAGCTCTCGATTAAACCAAGTCATTTCTTGTAGCACAGCGGAAAACAATCGGATTTATGGTTAGAAACTCTTATCGGGTACAATAGATTGAGCAAACCTTCTTCCCAATTCTGAAGCCTTTGTCAGTATCTCTTCATCTCTCTTGACCGCGCCCCTGTCAAAGATTTTGAATACCGGAATCTCTTCAAAGACCTCGTAGCCTAATGCCTGCAATGGAAGACGCATGGCTTCGATCGTAAATCCCATGTCTTTTTTATCTTTTTGCTCGCATATGGCCACAATGACCGCTTTTCTATTTTGACCGGCCAAACGACTCGTCCAGCCTCTCGGGCGGTTATCATCAAACTCATACAGGCAGTACAGCCGATCGATAAATGCCTTCATCCACGCAGTGATATTATAGTTATGGGTTGGGGATAGGAGGATGAGCCCCTGAGCCTCTATGATTTTCGGATATAGAAGATTCATCCCGTCATTGAGACCCGTACATATTTTATCCTTTCTGCATCTTTCACATCCGATACACGGTTGGAAATAATAGTCTCGCAGGTGTACGCTTTCTGTCGGAACATCCTCTCCTTGAACGCCCTTGAAAATATGCTTCAAAAGCACGTCGGAGTTCCCGTTAATTCTTGGGCTGCCGTTAATTGCCAGAATCTTCTGTTCAGACAATATATCATCCGGCACTTTTTCCAACAAATTATCATTTGCACTCATTTATCAACCTTTCCCTAAACATTTTTTCTATGCAGCTAACGGGGCCTTCACTTGCGCCGGCGCGAAGCAAAGGCGTTAATTGCACTGGCCTGGTTTGGTGTTTTCAGGCAACTTCGAGATTAAGTTGCTTACCTGCGGCTTGCGCATAATTTCCCAATGTGGAGAGGCGGATTTCCTGGTACGTACCTATAAATCTAATGTAAAGAAGGCTGCCTGGCGCACCCGTCCTTTTTTTGCGGGGAAAGAGTTGTAATGAGCGAACCCACTAACCCTATTACGGTTTTTTGTCAAGCAGTATTGTGGATGGTGAAGAACACAGACAATGATCGTGATCTCCGGCCGAAATGAACATGTAAATCCGTACCCAATTTTCAAAATTTTAGTTGACAATGGCAGGCCCAGTCACTATATTCCAAAAAGACGATATGGAGGTTGTGATTATGAAGATATTTCTGAAGGTGATGAAGGCCCTGTCCGATCCGAGCCGCGTCAAGATCATGAAGATGTTGCAAAAACGGGTCATGTGCGTCTGTGAAATCACGGCGGCCCTTAGCGTGGCCCAGTCCACCGCCAGCAAGCACCTGAAGATCCTGGAGGATGCCGGGTTGATTACCCATTACAAAGACGGATTATGGGTCAATTACGCCTTGGCCGACGGCGAAACGAGCCCCTACGCGGCTTCTCTGATCGGCAACCTGAAACACTGGTTGGATGATGATCCTGAGGTTATCGAGTTGGTAAAACAACTGCCGCAAATCCGGCGGGAAGACATCTGCGGAAGTTAGTATAATTTTTTTGCCCTTCATAAATCGCTATATCGCTCAACAGGAAACTATAGGCCGGTACCCACTGCCCGGAAAGTGTACTACGGATCGCCGTAGATATTAGAGGACATTGTCAGTGAAAGAACGAACCAAGTTATTATTAATCGCCGGTGTTTTTTTAGCGGCCTATTTTATCCCCTGGGGTCAACCAATTATCCGCCGGTCCGGCCTTGAAGCGTTCATGATGCTTCAGGAATACGCCCGGGAACATGTGCTGACATGCCTGATCCCGGCCTTCTTCATCGCCGGCGCCATCGCGGTGTTCGTATCCCAGGCTTCCGTACTGAAGTACTTCGGGGCTCAGGCGAGCAAGGTGCTCTCCTATTCCGTGGCTTCGGTGTCCGGTTCAATTCTCGCGGTATGCTCATGCACGGTGCTGCCGCTTTTTGCCGGCATTTACACACGGGGAGCCGGTATCGGCCCGGCAACAGCTTTTCTTTATTCAGGACCCGCCATCAACGTTCTGGCCATCACACTCACGGCAAAGGTGTTGGGCTGGCAGATGGGACTTGCCCGAGCTATCGGCGCGATATTCTTTGCCATCGTTACCGGTTTGCTTATGGCCCTGATTTTCCGGAAAGACGACGCGGCGCGTACTTCAGGACAGATATATGTGCCGGAGGCCAACGCCGATCAGCGCACCTTACTGCAAGACAGTCTGTATCTTTTGACTATGGTGCTGATTCTGGTGTTCGCCGCCTTTGCCAGACCTGCTTCCGGGGCGACCGGTTTATGGCCGACGATCTTTGCGTATAAATGGTACATTACCGCCGCTCTGCTGGGCATCCTAGCTTTCATGCTCAATGCCTGGTTTACAAAGGATGAATGTGTCAATTGGGTTGATTCTACCTGGGGTTTCATGAAACAGATATTTCCGCTTTTAATCGGCGGCGTTCTGGTCGCCGGGTTCCTGCTGGGGAGACCGGGACATCCGGCCCTGATCCCTGAACACTATGTCCAGTCTCTTCTTGGGGGAAACTCGCTGTGGGCCAATCTGTTTGCCTCGGTTGCGGGCGCGCTGATGTACTTCGCCACCCTGACTGAGATCCCTATTTTGCAGGGGCTCATAGGCTCAGGCATGGGAAAGGGCCCCGCCCTGGCCCTGCTCCTGGCCGGACCGGCCTTATCATTGCCGAACATGGTGGTGATCGGCAGTGTTATGGGTGCCAAAAAAACAGCTACATTCTGCGGGATCATTGTCATTATGTCCACTATCGCGGGTTTAATTTACGGCAGTTTTGCCGGATAAAAGTAACCGAAAAACTTTTTGAAAAGGAGATAAAAAGAATGGAGATCAAAGTATTAGGACCTGGTTGTGCACGGTGTCAACAGACGGAAAAAATTGTCAGGGAGGCGGTAGAGGAAGCCGGCGTGGAAGCTCAGATTGAGAAGATCACCGATGTTATGAAGATCGCCTGTTACGGAGTATTCGGCACACCGGCAGTGGTTGTCGCCGGCGAGGTAAAAAGTGTGGGCAAAATCCCTTCAGTGGAAGAGGTCAAGGCATGGCTTGAAGCATAGTTGCCGGGGCAATCCGGAAGGAAGAGATAATACAATATGGAAATGCAAACGACTCAAATTATAGCATTATTGGTTACCGGTATCGTTGTCGGTTTCTCCTCGGGTCTTATGGGCGTGGGCGGGTGTTTTATCATGGTCCCCGTGCAATACTGGGTGTTGACAGCCATCGGCGTGGATCCGACCATCGCCATACGGATCGCCTTCGGCACAAATTTGCTGGTGGTGCTTCCCACAGCCTTCAGTGGTGCCATGACCCATCACAGAAAAGGGGCGGTGTTGTGGAAGGCAGGAGTTACTTTCGGCATAGTCGGAGCGGTAGGCGCTTTTTTCGGTGCCTTTATTGCCTCGCATCTGCCCGGAAAGGTGCTGACCTTGGCCTTCGGTATCGCCGTCATTCTCGGTGCCATTCGGATGCTCACCGCCAAACCGCCCCAGATTACGGAGGAACCCTCGGACAGTCTCTCCTCGTTTATCCTCTGGGGAGTTCCCCTGGGGATCGTCTCCGGCATTATCGGTATCGGCGGCGGTGTTTTGATGATCCCGGTCATGGTCTATTTTCTGCGGTTCAAGATGCACCAGGCTGTGGGGACGTCAACAGCCCTGATGATCTTTACGGCTGCCGGAGGTGCACTCTCTTTCCTGATCAACGGCCTGGGTGTCGACGGACTTCCTCCTTACTCGACGGGGTATCTGAACTGGGTCCAATGGATTCTGCTGGCCGGGTGCAGTATTCCCATGGCCGTAGTAGGGGCAAAGGCAGCCCATTTATTGCCGGCCAAACAGCTTAAATATATCTTCATCGTCGTTATGTTTTATATGGGGTTGAAGATGACCGGTCTGTTTGCATATGTGGGCCTTCCCATCTAAAGGCCCTTGACATGTTACAGAAGAGGGGTGCCGCGCTGTATGTGGACTGGATCTTCAAAAAATTGTGAAGGAGAGTATATACGCATGAAATATCGTTTATTATTGACGCTGGTCGGAAGCGTCCTGTTATTGGCGCTGACCTCGGGAACCCTGCCGGCTGCTGAGCAGACTGCGGACTTTGAAAGCGTGCCCGTCAAAGGAATGGTCACCATGATCGATCTGGGCGCGAAAAAGTGCATTCCCTGTAAGATGATGGCTCCCATCATGGAAAAGATAGACAAAGTGTATGATGGAAAAGCTGCCATTGTTTTTATTGATGTATGGCAGCACCGCGAGCAGGCCAAACGGTTCGGCCTTCGCTCCATACCAACGCAGATTTTCTTCGACCCCGATGGAAAAGAGGTCTATCGGCACGTGGGATTTATGGCGGAAGAGGATATCGCCGAACAACTGAAGAAAATGGGCATATCAGGATAATAATTCGCCGGATTGAAGGGAGCATACCTAGGTGTTTGAAACTTTTTTAGTAACGATCAACCAGTGGATCGGCAGTGGCGTGGCCCTTGCCGCGCTGGGGTGTTTTTTGTGGGGAATGGTCAGTGTCCTGCTCAGCCCCTGTCATCTCGCATCGATCCCCCTCATCGTCGCGTACGTCGGAGGGCAGGAACGGGCCATTGATCCTAAACAGGCCGCCGTCTTTTCGGTGCTGTTTGCCACCGGTCTGTTTATTACCATCGCCCTGATCGGATTCATCTGCGCCCTCTTGGGACGGATGCTGGGGGACGTTGGCAACTACTGGCAGACCCTGATTGGCGCCATATTGATCTGGGTGGCTCTCGGCATGCTCGGCGTGGAGAAATGCTCCATGTCCGGCAATCTGCTGTATCGCCTTAATATCAGGGGAATGATGGGCGCCTTTGTTTTGGGGCTGGCCTACGGTGTACTCTCCGGTTCATGTACCTTCGGCTTTATCGCGCCGATCCTGGCCATCATTACCGTACAGCAGAAAATCGCGACAGGTGTCCTCCTGATCCTTCTATTCGCTGTTGGCCATTGTTTGCCGATTGCAGTCGCCGGAAGCTCGACTGCCGCCGTCAGGAAACTGATGGAGAGCAGCACCTGGTTGGGCGCGGGCAACTGGTTCCGAAAGGGCGCGGGAATACTGATCGGCCTGCTTGGAATCTACTTTATGATCAGTCCGTTTGAAAGCTTCATTAATACTCTCATATCGTAGGAGGCAGGTGATGTCTCAAACGAAGCGGCTCTCATTTCTGGACCGTTTTTTGATCCTGTGGATTTTTCCTTTCTGGCCATGTTCGTCGGCGTCGGGTGCTTCCTTGAGCCTCTACTGAGCAGAAAGTACTCCCCTGGGCACGAACTTGAGGCCCATCTCCAGTCGCCAGTCGCCGTTCTCCCATATCCATTCTTCCCTGGAAGTTGTCTTAAAATCGAAACCCCTCTGATTGATCCTGTAATCAATCACGGTCAGCGCCTTCCTGCCGGATTCCGTAATCTTCACCTCTTGAATGGAGAACTCCTGGACATTCACATTGGCCTTCTGGACGAAAAGGTCCCTGTCCATCTTCTCCCTACACCTATCCGTGGTAAGGTCATAGACAGTTCCCCAGTCCTTGTCCACCTTCGCCTACCATTCCTGATCGATCTTCTTCCTCAGGGCTTTCTCACTCCCTCCGGAGGCAGAACATCCAACGGACGCTACAATGAAAGCGATCAGCGCTATGATGATCAGATGATTCTTTCTCACTGCTTTATTTCTCCCTTCTGTTCTTTGAGAAGCTTCTGCATGTATTCCTCCGGCGTGAGTTTTTGCAGTTCCTTTATCTTACGCAACTGTTCTTGCCGCTGTTTTTCGGCAACCCTTTTCTGCTCTTCGGCTGCCTTTCTCCTCTCTTCGCCTGCGGTCTTGTAAATATCGATTCCTGTAATCTCGAGGACCTTTTCATCCATCTCAACCGATTCATCAAGAGATATCATTTTCGAGGGGCCCACGGCGACACGACCGGCATCATCCACGGACAGCCTGACGTATCCCAGAAAAGATCCCTTAGCGTTCGCCATGAGTTCCACTGCCCCCGACTCCCCGGTGGATGAGGTTGCCTCTATCTTCTCCCCACACCCGGCGGGCTTGTTATCTTTTCCTCCGTATATGACCAGGTCTATGCCTTTCAGCCCGTCCACGAGCCTCTTCGTCTCTATCGTTCCCAGTTGCGACAGGAGGATCACGATATCGGCCTCTTTCCGTATCCCGGGAAGGATTGATTTCAGCGCCTCACCGGGGGGGATGATATCCACAATGCCGGAGATCTTGGAAGCGATCATATTATCGGATGTTCCCGGGAACATGACACCGAGGATCGCCACCTTCAGATCGCCGGCTTCTGCCATCACAAATTTCTTCGTAAAGGGGGATACCCCCTCAGCGTATGAGAGATTCGAGGCCACCAGGGGAAAGGTGAGATCTGATGACTTTTTTCCCAGGAAGTCGACACCGAATCCGAATTCGCCCGTGCCGATGTTCATGGCCGCATAGCCCATCATGTTCGCCACCTTCAGTCCCCTCTCCACTACAATCTTTCCGGAGTCGTTGATAAACCGCCTTGGGAAAAATCCGCCGCAGTCTACGAGCAGGACCGGGTTTTCTTCACTACGTATTTTATTGATCATGGTTGTGTTTCGGGCAAGACCGCCCGAAAAAGCGCCGTGTCACCCGGGAACGGAGGTGACCTGACCGAACAGATCACCGGTGAACAGCACAGTTACGTCACCCTTCGCAAAAGCGCCCTGCGGCAGAATCAGGCACAGAATAGCAACAAAGAACAGGATATATTTTCTCACAATTACTTTTACCTCCATGGTTTATTTGTACAGGAGATCAACGGAAAGATGATCCCCCCTTTGCCGATATATAAAAACAAGGGCTAGAGCTTCTAGCTCACGAATTTCGTCCTCTATCTGGCACAGGTCGCCCTTGCAAGGCGTTCCAGGTCCACCTTGATGGTCTCGTGGTCTGCCAAGCTGTCGCGAAGAGACTCCTGGAGACATTCTTCCAGATGGTCTCTCGGTTCTGCCAGTTTGTAGTGCATCCACGTGCCCTCGCGCCGTACGTCGACCATCCCCGCCGAGCGCATAATCCCGAGGTGGCGAGAGATCTTGAAGCCCGGTTCATTTAACGCCTCCGCCAGCTGGCATACACACTTTTCTCCCTGAATGGAAAGCAAGACCGCCAGTCTCAGCCGGATCGGATCCGCAAGAACCTTGAAAAGAGCTATTTCATTTTGCATGTCAGGTCCCTCTGTGTTAGTTGCGTACTTGCGCAATGCCGCAGATAATACTCAGCCGGCATACGGATGTCAAGTGCAATTTTAGACGGGGGAAGGGATTTCGAGGGACGCATCGAGGGTTTGTCACTACATAAAAAGCGATGAAAATTGTGATGGAAACAATAGAAAAACTATATAGTAAATGATTCAAATAACCTGCGTTCCGTTTCACCTTCAATCTTCGCTGTTACTT
>CAZCLS010000061.1:0-12968 GCA_964499565.1 uncultured bacterium | reverse complement strand
CGGATTGGTTACCGGATCGCTGTCGTATACTCCATCGACTTTCGTTGCTTTCAAAACGACTTCGGCCTGAATTTCCGCGGCGCGCAGCGCGGCGGTGGTATCCGTGCTGAAAAACGGATTGCCCGTGCCGCCCACGAAAATTACGACATTGCCTTCTTTCAGCTTTTTAATCGCGTTAAACGGTTGTACTAAATTGCACACCCGCGGTATTTCCAGCGCCGACTGGACAACCGCCGGGACGCCGGCATCCTCGAGAAAGTTGGCGATCGCCAGTCCGTTCATGGCGGTGCCGAGCATGCCGATATAGTCCGCCCTCACCCGGTTCATGGTAGCTCCCTTAACCGAAAGCCCGCGGAAAAAATTACCGCCGCCGACCACGAGAGCTAATTGCATCCCGTGGTCAACGACGGTTTTCAGTTCTTCGCTTAAGCGCTCTAAAAACAACGGGTCCAGTCCGGTGCCTTTTTCTCCGCCTAACGCTTCACCGCTCAACTTAAGCAGAACTCGAGAATACTTCATAGGGTATCCGGTTTTTTACAGTTCCTCGCCGACCTGATAACGCACAAACCGGCGAATCAGTATGTTTTCTCCAAGTTTGGCGATCATTTCTTTAACGATATCATCAATCGTCTTTTTGTCTTCCTTGACAAACGGCTGATCAACCAGGCAGATTTCGGAAAAGAATTTTTCCAGCTTTCCATCCACAATTTTATCAAGAACATTCGCCGGTTTCCCCGCGGCCTGCTCCTGGTAAATTGCCTTTTCCCGTTCAATAATGTCCGCCGGCACTTCCGCGCGCGTGACATAGCGCGGATTGGCCGAGGCTATCTGCAAGGTCAGGTCTTTAACCAGAGTCTGGAAATCCTGGTTCTTTGCCACGAAATCCGATTCGCAGGCTACTTCTACCAGTACGCCGATCTTGTTGTTGCCGTGGATATACGATGCTACAACGCCTTCCTGGGTTGCCCGTGACGCTTTCTTGGCCGCTATCGCCAGTCCGCGCGTGCGCAATACATCTATCGCTTTTTCCAAGTCGCCTTTGGTTTCTTCAAGCGCTTTTTTACAATCCATCATCCCCGCGTTGGTTTTTTCGCGGAGCTCTTTTACTAATGCTGCTGAAATGGCCATATATCGTTCCTTCTTTCGTATCTATAAAGTTATTTCCCGGTCAGGCCGGTTTCCTTGTGGTTATTCTTCCACCGGCTCGGCACTCGCTTCCGCCACGGCTGACAGTTCTTCCTGCAGCTTTTTATTTTCATCTGTGGCCGGTCGGCGCGGACCGCTTCTGCGTTGGCCGCCTTTGGATTTTTCTTTGTCATCCTGGCTCCGCGTCTTGCGCTGCCGCTCTACTTCATCATAGAATTGCATCCCTTCGTTTGCCGCTTTGCAGATTGCCGAGACTATTAGTTTTACCGAACTGATGGCGTCATCATTGCCCGGTATGATAAAGTCTACTTTGTCCGGATTGCTGTTTGTGTCGCATATTGCGATGACGGTCATCCCGAGTTTACGGGCTTCCGCCACGGCGATACGTTCCTTGATAATATCTACCACAAACATCGCTTCCGGTATCGCGTCCATGTAGCGAATACCATCCAGATTGCGATGCAATTTTTCAAGCTGCCGGTTGAGCATCGACTGTTCCTTTTTCGGCAATTGCGCCAGAACGCCGCTGCTGTCCAGCTCTTCTATTTCTTCCAGCCTGTCAATCGATTGACGTATGGTTAATATGTTGGTAAGCGTGCCGCCTAACCAGCGTTCACACACATACGGCATTTTACAGGTTTCCGCTTCTTCCCGCATAACTGATTTGATCTGCGGTTTCGTACCGACAAACAGAATTTTGCCGCCCCGCTGCGCGATGTTCCGCGCATACTGTGTCGCGTAATCGATCAGGCGCTGCGTCTTCTGCAGGTCGATGATGTGAATCCCGTTCCGTTCTTCAAATATGAACGGCATCATCTTCGGATTCCGCTTGCGTGTCTGGTGCCCGAAATGAACACCCGCCTCAAGCAGGTCTTTAATTGCTATTACAGCCATATTGTGTCTCTCTGATTCAGGTGTCCCTTTCGAATCATGCTTCGATGTACACCTTATGTTAGTTGTTTTTTGTATTATGTCTGCCTGCGCAGACGCTTGCAGCCACGATACTCCCGCAGCCATTCTCGTTTATATCTCAAGCAGCTCTACCATGTCACGTACAGCCCGGTCCAACCCGACCAGCACCGCCCGCGCGATGATCGCATGCCCGATGTTTAATTCCTCTACCCGCGGTATTTCATGCATATAGCCCACGTTGTGATAATTCAACCCGTGCCCCGCGTTAATCCGCAACCCCAGGTCAAAAGCCTGGGCCGCTCCCGCCGCCAGCCTGGTCAACTCGTCCAGCTGCGCTCCCTCGCTTGCCGCATCGGCAAAACATCCGGTGTGCAATTCTATAAATGTCGTCCCCGTCTTGGCCGCCGCTTCTATCTGCTCCGGATCGGGATCGATAAACAGACTTACTATCGTGCCGCCATCCTGCAGCCGTTCAGTGACCCGTCTGATTTCTTCAGCATAGCTGATACAGTCCAGGCCGCCTTCCGTGGTCAGTTCTTCGCGCTTTTCGGGTACCAGGCAGGCGCAGTGCGGCCGGACCGAACATGCCACATCAACGATATCAGGCGCCAGTGACATTTCCAGGTTCAGCCTGGTCTCAACCGTTTCACGCAGTATCCGCACATCACGGTCCTGTATATGCCGCCGGTCTTCCCGCAGATGCACCGTTATACCTGCCGCCCCGGCCATTTCGGCGATCGCCGCCGCGGCGACCGGGTCGGGCATGCGGGTGCCACGAGCCTGCCGGATCGTTGCCACATGGTCTATGTTTACACCGAGTTTCATTCCGCTCAATGCACCCACTTGTGGCGGGGAATATGCAACAGCTTCAACCCGTCGTCGGCGTTGAGAATCGCGTATTCTCCCGGACTCTGGGCGGCATTAGTCATCAAATATCCTGATTCCGGATTGGCGGAATACAACTCCACACTCTCCGACAGCCAGTCCAGGATAAGTGTCTTAAGCTTGTCAACCGCAGCAGTCTGGTCCGTATCGCGGGTGCTTAATCCCAGTTCCGGACATAGTGCCCGGTAATGCCCGTCCTGTTCCTGTGAAATCTGTACCGAAAAATACATTTTCTCTATCGTTCACCGTGCCGTCACGGTATTATTCTTCTGTGTTTCAGCGCCTTCCCGGCGCCTGCAATTCCCGGTTCGTATCTCTCTATAAGGGTGAGTAGTATACTATAAACACCCTTTTTTTGCAACAATCAGCCTCTCTCGGCCCTTATTCGAACGAAAAGGTGTTTTGGTTCGATTTCCACCATGTTGTCCATTGGGCTTGGTTTGTAAACATAATGTCAGTGTGCCATTGCAGGTAAAACTCCGCGTTATCGCGAACATCCTCATGTTTGCTGCTCAGATTGCTGCCGAATATCTCTAACATTTTGCGCGTCTCTATCTCTCCCAGAACATCCGCCGTTTCTTCCCGCACAGATTCGTCAGGGTCATTTAACGTTTTTTCCAGTGCCGGCAGCAACGCCCGCGTGGAATCAAAAAATCCCGCCGTTTCAAGTACAGCTAAACGCACTTCGGCTGATGTATGATTCAGCAGTCCGCTGAACGCTTCTAACACATATTTCGAGCCGCTGTCCTGATCGCTTATCGTATCAAGCGTTGTCAGAATGACTTCTATGTTGTTGGTTTTCAGTCGGTTGACAAGTTCTCGCGTGGGCGTATACCCCGGCGCGTTCGT
Source organism: uncultured bacterium (assembly GCA_964499565.1). GTDB lineage: Bacteria > Auribacterota > UBA3054 > UBA3054 > CAZCLS01 > CAZCLS01. Next base: position 9,176 of record CAZCLS010000061.1, on the reverse strand, counting down.
TCCCGCCCCTGTCGCCGGCTGCCCGCCCGGCTTCACCGCAGCTGGTTGTTTGTCCGGGACGGTTTTGATAGTAACTGTCTTTGCTGTAATGCTTTTCACCGCCGTATTGGTCGGCGCTTTTTTCACGTCCGCGGTCTCGACTGATGGTTTCTTGATTGACGGTGGTTGCCCGCCATTCGTGAGTCGATCGGCCTGCGGAGGTGCCGCAAATCCTATCAGTACTCCCAATGCCAGAAATCCTGCCAAAATGTTTCGTAGTGTCCGTGTTTGCCCTTTTTGCATGCCCATAACTCGTTTCCTCTACTAGTTAATATGTATCTGATTAGCATGAAATTTAAGTATACTCTCCCTTGCATTGAATGTCAAGTTGAATTTGTCCCCTGCATCTGTTATAATTCTTTCTACTATCTGTATGTCGCGCACGCGCGGTCATACGGTGCAGACTCACTGTATGTTCTAATCGTTTACCGAGGATATGGTATGCCGGAATTATCCCGCCTGAACCGCTTCTGGAACCGCGGCCGGGATTTGCTGGGTGTCGAATTCCCGATCATGTGCGGGGCTATGACCTGGGTCAGCGAACCAACCCTCGTTTCGGCGGTGTGCAATGCCGGCGCGTTCGCCAGTTTGGCATGCGGTAATATGCCGCCCGAAGAACTGATCAGCCAAATTCAGAAAACCCGCGAATTGACTGATAAACCTTTCGCGGTCAACCTGATAACTGTTGCTCCGAATTACCAGATCCATCTTGATGTTGTCATCGAGGCCGGTTTACCGGTAATTGTTTTCGCGGGCAGCATGCCCCGCCAGCAGGAAATTGAACGCGCTAAGGAATCCGGCGCGAAAGTTTTGGTCTTCGCTTCAACCGACGCTTTGGCCCGCCGTATGCTCCAGTTCGGCGTCGATGGCCTTATCCTGGAAGGTATGGAAGCCGGCGGCCATATCGGCCCTATCGCCGGACCGATCCTGTGGCAGCAAATCTTGTTTCAGTACAGTGATGATGTCCCTATCTTTATCGCCGGCGGCGTTGCTACCGGCAAAATGATGGCCCATCTTCTTCTTATGGGCGCTTCCGGCGTTCAACTCGGTACCCGCTTCGTTATGACAACCGAATGCATCGCTCATGCTCATTTTAAACGGGCGTTTAAATACGCCCAGGCCAGGGATGCTATTGCAACACCTCAGTTCGATTCGCGCCTGCCGGTTATTCCCGTCCGAGCCCTTAAAAACAAAGGTACGATTGAATACAGTAAAATTCAACTTGAATTGCTCAATCTCCTCGATTCCGGTAAAATTGACCGCGAAACCGCCCAGCTTGAAGTCGAACGCTTCTGGATCGGCGCTCTGCGTAAAGCCGTGATCGACGGCGATGTCGATAAAGGCTCGCTTATGGCCGGCCAAACGGTCGGACTCGCCGATGAAATTAAACCTGTTGCCGCGGTTATTCAGGAGCTTATTTCCAACGCCGAAACAGAACTTGAACGAATCTCCACTATTCTCTAATTCGATACTCCGGTAGAATGTATGATCATTCCTGATTTTGATACTTTTCAACAGCTGGCCCGCGCCGGTGCTGTTATTCCCGTTTACCGGGAGTTGCTGGCCGATATGGAAACCCCTTTGGGCATCTATGCCCGCTTCGCCGATTCTCCCTGCTCGTTCCTGCTGGAATCAGTCGAGGGTGGCGAAAATCTGGCCCGCTATTCCTTTATCGGCGCCGATCCCTGGATGGTTTTTCAGTCCAAGGATCGGAATATCACTATTACTACCCGCAACGGCGGCACCGAGCAGTTCAGCGTGCCTGACTCACCCTTTGAAGAACTCCGGCGCAGAATGAACGCTTTTACCGCCGTCAAACTGCCCGGGTTGCCCCGCTTTACCGGCGGCGCGGTCGGCTATATCAGTTATGACGCCGTCCGCTTTTTTGAAGATATTCCCCAGAACAATCCTGATGATCTTGACTTACCGGAATTGTATTTTGTCCTCACTAAATCGCTGGTCGTCTTTGACCATGTGCAGCATAAATTGCTGGTCGTTGCCAACGCCTGCTGCGACGGCCGCCCGGTCCGGGAAGTGTATGACGAGGCTCGCGAAACCCTGGCCCGCATAGAAAATATCCTTATGCAGCCTATGCCGTTCCGCCCGATTGAACCGCTCAATACCGCGGCCCTGACCGCCCTCGATCATAAAAATCCCCCCTCTAATTTCAGCCCGGATGAATTCGCCGCCGTGGTTGAACGCTGCAAGGAGTATATCCGGGCCGGCGACATTATCCAGGTTGTGCCCTCTCAACGCTTTGAATTCCCTACCTCCGCCAGCCCACTCAATCTGTATCGCGCCCTCCGCTGTGTCAACCCCTCGCCCTATATGTTCCTGCTCAATTTCAATGATATGGCCTTAGTCGGCTCGAGCCCGGAAGTTATGGTGAGGGTCGAAGACCGTGATATTGAACTTCGCCCCATCGCCGGTACGCGCCGGCGCGGCCTGGCCGAGGAAGAAGACCGCGCTCTCGAAGCCGAACTCCTGGCCGATGATAAGGAACGCGCCGAACATGTCATGCTGGTCGACCTGGGCCGTAATGATGTCGGACGCGTCAGTGAATTTAATTCAGTCCATGTGCCGGAATTGATGATTATCGAACGCTATTCCCATGTCATGCATATCGTGTCCGATGTGCGCGGCACTCTGCTGCCGGGTAAAGATGTTTTCGATGTCCTGGCCGCTACGTTTCCGGCCGGTACGGTCTCCGGCGCTCCCAAAATTCGCGCTATGCAGATTATCGATGAAATGGAGAAATGCCGCCGCGGTCCCTATGCCGGCACGGTCTGCTATCTGGGCTATGATTCTAATCTGGATTCCTGCATTACTATCCGCACGATTGTTATGAAAAACGGTACTGCTTATGTTCAGGCCGGAGCCGGTATTGTCGCCGATTCCAAACCCGAACTCGAGTATCAGGAAACCGTCAATAAAGCCCGCGGCATGATTAAAGCCATTAAACTGGCTGAACAGATCAACTGAACCTGTAACGCCTAACCTAGGGTGCTTCCCTATGATGCTCATTATTGATAATTATGACTCATTTACCTATAACCTTTATCAGTACTTGGGCGAGCTCGGTGCTGATATGCAGGTCGTTCGCAATGATGCCGCTACTGTTGAGCAGCTTGCCGAAATGAATCCCGACAAACTGCTCGTCTCTCCCGGCCCGTGCACTCCCGCGGAAGCCGGTATTTCCTGCGCTGCGATTGAATTCTTCGCCGGAAGAATTCCCGTGCTGGGCGTCTGCCTCGGTCACCAGTGCATCGGCCAGGTGTTCGGCGGTTCTGTCGTCCGCGCCCGCCGGCTGATGCATGGCAAAATTTCTCCGATTCATCATCGCGACTCAGATGTGTTCCGCGGTTTGCCCAACCCTTTTGATGCCACTCGCTACCATTCGCTCGTGATTGATAAAAACTCCTGCCCGGACTGCCTCGAAATCACCGCCTGGGCCGATGAAGACGAAATCATGGGTGTTCGCCATACCAGTCTGCCGGTTTATGGCGTTCAGTTTCATCCCGAATCTATTTTAACCACCCATGGCAAAATTCTGCTGCGGAATTTTCTGGATATGTAATCCTTACCGGTGTTTCCTATGAATCCGATCAATCTGACTATCTTTAACGAGTTTGTGCACGAACGGAAAAATGAAGCCGTTCAAAAAGTGTATCCCAACGGCATGCATGAAGCGATTGCAGCTCATATGCGCCTGCAGCCCGGTATTTCCGTCCGCTGCGCCACCCTCGATATGCCTGAACACGGCCTGAATGAAGATGTGTTAGCAGCGACTGATGTTCTGATCTGGTGGGGGCATATGGCTCATGATACTGTGGCAGATGCCGTTGTGGAAAAGGTGCATGCCCGCGTTCTCGATGGCATGGGCCTGATTGTCCTGCATTCCGGTCATATGTCTAAAATATTCCGGAAATTGATGGGCACGAGCTGCAGCCTGTGCTGGCGCGAAGCCGGTGAACGTGAACGCCTCTGGATTGTGAATCCCAGCCATCCCGTCTCACAGGGTCTCGGTCCCTTTATTGAACTGCCCCATGCCGAAATGTACGGGGAGTTTTTTGATATCCCCGATCCCGATGAATTGTTGTTTATATCCTGGTTTGAAGGCGGAGACGTCTTCCGCAGCGGAGCCACGTGGCACCGCGGTAAAGGAAAAGTGCTCTATTTCCGGCCCGGGCATGAAACGTACCCGATTTTTTATAACCCTGATATCCTGCAGGTTCTGGTTAACGCGGTCCGCTGGGCACCCTTTTCAGGTTCTCCCAACGTGACGACCATTACCGCCTGCCCCCAGATAACAGAACCGCTCGAACCTTTGCGGCCTGCCACTTGATTACTTTATTTTTGATACGCCGGTATCGATTGTTCTGAACCGTACGCTCCTTTCCTTCTCCATTTCCAGCGCATGTCCGCCGTATTTTAATAATACTTCTATGCTTATCTGCTTCGTTTGCCAGACCTGTGTCGGCGTGGCGGTTATGCCCAGGCCTTCTTCGAGCCTAGATCCCCTTTTGCCTTTCAGCAGTATATTCAGGATCCCTTTCTTAAGCGTAAGTTTGCAGCGCAATTGTACCCCCTCACTCGTCTCCTTCGCTTTGGCCACCGTTCCGGACGCGTTGCATTTGAATACTCCCGGGTTGAATTCTACTTCTCCCTGTTCCGAATGTATGACAATCAAAGCCGGCAGACTGGTCTCATCGATAAAAAATAAATCCTGCATGTCTACCGGCACGGTCGCGGAAAGTGTAATGTCTCCGCGCGGTGTCCGGTCTTCAGTATGCCAGGTTATTTTTGCCTTGAGTTTTCGTACATACAAAAGGTCATGCTCCTCCGCCGCAACCGTCGCGCAATCCCGTGGACGGTCCGGCACGCCTGCCCGGACGCCGCCTTGCGCGACTGCTGCCAGCACTAATGCTATACTGTATGCAATTGCTCTGTTCACAACTATTCCCCGGTTTTTTATCGTATGCCTTCTCGCTATTATACGGCATAACCGGCAGCAGGTCAAGCAGGCTGAAAAGGGTTTAGATTCCACCTGCTTGACAAAAAACTGAGTTTCGGGTAATATATTGTGCTGTATTTTTAGGATAAATCTCCGTATTTTGCCCGAATTGGTACAGTTGACATATTGTGAAACTATTTAATCTTTATTTTATAACACGGATGTAGCAGTAGAACATATGAAAGGACCGAAAGTTCGAATCTCACGCAGGCTAGGTATCGCGATTACGCCCAAAGCGGCTCGTATCATGGAACGCCGTCCCCATCCCCCCGGGATGTTCGGACCGTCTCAGCGCCGCTCCAAAATGTCGGATTATAAACGGCAGCTTATTGAAAAACAGCGCTTGCGCTTTCAATATAATGTCAAGGAAACTCAAATGGTGAATTATTACCATAAAGCCGCCCGTAAAGCCATTAATACCGGCGAAGCCTTGATCCACCTGCTCGAAACACGCCTCGATGCCGTCGTCTCCCGCGCCGGCCTGGCCCGCACTATTTATGCCGCGCGCCAGTTCGTTTCTCATGGCCATCTCCTCGTAAACGGCAAACGCGTCAATATTCCTTCCTTTAATGTGAAACCCGGCGATGTCGTCTCCGTGCGCGAAAGCAGCAAAAACCTCCAGATGGTTAAAGATGCCTTGTCATCCCTTCCCCAGCTGCCCTCGTATATCGAATTCAATCAGGGCGAGCTCGCAATCAAACTTGTTCAGCTCCCCCGCCGGGAAGAAGTTCCCGTTATCTGCGATATTCCCATGGTAATCGAGTTCTACGCCCGCAAGTAGTTTCAATTACCTTACCCTTTTTTCAAACGGCGAGAGTTTCCTCTCGCCGTTTTTTTTCGCTCATGACACTGACGCTACCCTAAATCCGCGAGGGGATGAAAGAAGGGGGCGAAAATATTAATATTGCTCTGCTTGTGTCTCCTCCTCTTCTTTACCCGGTAAATCAATTGTGCACCGGTCTTCCGTGCCGCTGTGTGTATACAGCGTTAGAACGATAGTTTTCCCGTCGCATGTTAATGCAAAATTCCCCGGTGATTCCTCGGGAACCGGAACGGTGCCGCTATAAATATTAATGGTATAGTGCTGCCTTAAATAGTCACTGAATCGCTGACTGATTGTATTATTGCTGTTGGTGCCAATACTTTCGTGCTCGCTGACAAAGTGCCTGCATTGCGAAAAAATCACCGCATTGTACCAGTGTCCATTAATGGGATTTACTCGAACATCGTTTTTGGGAATGCTCACGAATGCTATTATTCCTGCCGCCATGCTTGCGGCAAGAGTATATTTGACTACCGTTCTGATTGAAACCTGCTTGCAATACCGCGACCGCAGCTTGACATTGTGTATCACAACTGCTATCCCTAATCCGCTAAGCCAGATAATGATGAAAATACCGACACTCGTTTCAACACATCCTCGAACGCTGAATACCCGTGCCCGTGCGGGTGAGTAATCAACCAGCGAAAGCCATAGATCATCGGTCATGCTCGCCGGTTCTATTTTCTGTTCCATGGCCGTCAGCACTCCCTCTCCGATCATTACCCGCCCCAGGGACGAATGCCGCAGCTGTTCGTTATAGGTTTCTCCCCTGTACTCTCTGCCTGCTTCATCTGAACTCGATTCCATGAACCGGTCGCAATAGCGTGTGTTCAGTAAAGAATGTTCAGATCGCCGGTCGGCCCACACAAATAATTCAAGATATACCGCCGTTTCCGCCAACGCGGTTAACTGCAGCGGATAAACCGGTCTCGGACTGGTAAAATGCAGTTCCAGCGGATGTGGTGTGGTTAATCCCGAATAATCCCGGTGAAGTTTCATAACCGCAAACACCCAGCCATTCGAAATATACCGTTTAACGATTTCCTCACCCCCGGCCGGCAGTGAAGCGAAGTCATTTGTACTGAGCCATTGATTCAACACCTCGGCCGAGGAAGCCGACAAAACCGTTATATCATAATTGCCAATCCGGCCGGTGCTGTGCTGGTAGATGCCGGGCATATATCCCGATTCCTGATTCGCGGTGTTGAAAAAAAGGCCGCCAAGCCCTCCAAAAAATAAAAAAAAAACAACTATAATAAATGCCATGAAGCATCCGCAACTTTCTAAATAAAAATAGATAAACACTCCTACAGAAAGTATTACGGCAAATAATAAAATTATCATCATCCCGATATCATGAATAATTACCGGCTGCGTTACCATGGACAGTGTGGCAAGTAATCCCGGTGCTTGTTCGGCGATTTCTGTCGGCACCGACGGTAACGGCAGTATCCACCCGAATGCCTGCCCTTGCGCGTCAAGGGTGGATTCAATTATCAATATCTCATTAGTATCCTTGTAACTGATAAAAGCCCGCTGCGCTGGTATGCCCGGCATTGTAAGATACGCCTTTTCCGGTATGTATACTCCATCCGCACACACAATACGCGCGCCAATCCAACAGAAAAAAACAACTGTCAACATACACCAATAATGGTTTCGCCCAAACATGACCATCCTCCAATGGTACCGAAAATAATTCTCTGCACTGATTATACAGAACATTATATCAAAAAGTACTGTTAAGGAAAATTGATTGCAGGAAACGAAATAATAAATTATAATTATTTTGTCGGAAAATTATTTTGTATCTTTCCATGTGTCCGCTTCCTTCTGTTTGCCTCTGTTCAATTACCGTAGTCATCATACGTGGTGGTGCTTTACTTATCCCCCTGAACTTATTATAATTTCTGTGCGAATATATATTACCCTGTTTAACACTCCTTAACCCGGATACCTGCTTTCTATGAAGTCTCATTCCGTCTCTCCGCTCTTCTCCAATGCCCGTCCCGAAAAAGACTGGTCGGTCGTTCAATCCCGCTTCTCAGTCAAACATAACCGCCATTATGAAGCCTTGTTTACTATCGGTTCCGGCTACCTTAATATTCGCGGCTCCCTGCCCGAAGGCCTTACCGACGATCCTCAGAACGTTTCGTTCAATCGCTCGGCCGGTAATGTTACCCTCGAATCCTTCCGCGCCGCCAAAAGCAAGTGGGGTGCCTATATCCCCGGATTCATGGACCGCCACCCGGTCCTGAATGAGGAGATGGTTAATATTCCCTTTCCTCTCGGCTTGATCCTGTTCGCCGATGGCGAAAAACTCGATATGGAATGCTCTACGGTCAAACGCTTCAAACGCTGGATCGACCTTCGTGACGGCTGTCTGCACCGTACCTGTGTCTGGCATACCGCCTCCGGAGCTCAGATCCTTCTGGCTTTTCATGCCTATGTCCATCTGGTCCATCAGCAGTTGATCTGTCAAACCCTTAGCGTTACTGTTATTAAAGGCACATCCCGCCTTGATTTTGTTTCCGCCCTGGATGGCGATGTGCGCACAAACGGTTTTGACCATACCGCCCGGACTGCCGTGTGGGGCTCTCCCGCCGGAACGTGCGGTATCGATGTAACCCTTCTTAACGGGTTGCGGGTTGTTGAAACCTCACATATTTCCGGCCTTGCCGCCTGGCGTGTTAAAAAAGACCCGCGGCGGATTTCACTGTCCGCCACTAAACACCTGGGCGAAGGCGCATCGCTTTCGTTATCCAAACTCACCACGGTCGCGACATCCCTGGATTCTGCCAATCCCCGCTCTTATGCCACCGATGTGCTGCGGTCGTTTGCTAAAAAGGATCCTGCCGATTTGTATGCCGTCCATCGTAAAGCCTGGGACCGGGTCTGGCATTCGTGTGATATCTGCATCGATGGTGATCCCGAAACAACACTGGCTCTCAGATTCTCCATCTATCACCTGGTACGCTCAAATCCGCGCGATCCGCGCGCCGCGATTGACGCCAAAATGAACGGCGGTGACGCTTATTGGGGCAGAATTCACTGGGATAACGAAATCTTTATCGCTCCCTTCTTCATGTATACGATGCCCGAATGGGCCCGGCCTCTTCTGGAATACCGCTATCATACCCTCCCCGGCGCCCGCCGCCGCGCAAAAGCTTACGGCTACCCCGGCGCGATGTTTCCCTGGGAATCCGGCTCTACCGGCGAAGAAGAATGTCCCTCGTTTCAGTATGCCGACCATGAAGTCCATATCTCCGCCGATGTGGCTTTGGGCATGTGGCATTATGC
>CAZCLS010000060.1:0-12987 GCA_964499565.1 uncultured bacterium | reverse complement strand
ATACTATTATCAGTGAATCGTTCAAGGATGTGGTCATCGACCGCAGTCAGCTGACTGACGGGAATCCCGAGACCCAGATGCTCAAAGTGATGAAATAGGGTATGATTCATGAGACACAACGCACACACAACCCGGCGGCAGACAGGCGTCGCTCTGCTTGCTGTCCTGGCCATACTGACTGTCCTGGCCGTTCTGGCCGCAGCGTTCTCATTATTCATGTCAATCGAAAAACAGATCGGCTCCGGCACCATCGCAAAAGTTCAGGCAGATATGCTGGCGTATTCGGCGGTAGAACACGCGGCCTCGTTGTTGCGCAATGACGCAGTGATTCAACCGGCCTGGGACGATTATTCGGAAGAATGGCATTCGCTGTTTGTTCCGGTGTCCGATAACAGTGACGAGTGTGTTGATGTTGACGGATTGCCCGCGTCTTTACGGAGCGCGCCGGCATATGACGCGCGCTGGATCACCGTGCGGGATACCGCGGGTATGTGCATCGGCCGGTATGCCGTGCTGGTCGAGGATGAAGCGGGCAAAATAAATATCAATACCGCGTCGGCATTATCTTCATGCCAGCAGAACCAGGGCGTCGGCACATTTGAAATACTGCTTACTGACGGCAGAAACCGCGGATTGCCGTTTAAGCTGTCGTTTGGGAATGCCCTGCTTGCCTACCGCTATGGACAGGATAGCGCCCCCGGACAGCTATTACGGGACGACAATCGCACCGAAAATCCATACAGTCGTGACGGCATCGACAATGACGCTGACCAGGTGTATGACGAGCGGGGCGAAGGCATTGATGAACCGGAAGAATACCGCGCGTCAAAACCGGTATGGGATGATCGCGCGTTCGCATCGGTGGATGAGATGTGTGACGTAGTCGCGGGCAAAAGCCTGTCGGTTTCGGCTCGCCGGCTTTTGCACCGCTATGCCACGATAAGCACCCGGCAACACGAGGCATACTGGGATGGGCGTGACGGGCGCTGGCACCGGAAAGTAAATCTGAACAGCTGCGACCGGAATCAGTTGATCCGGGTACTGCGCCGGGCGAATGATGAGCAACCGTTCGAACCATCATCGGGCACGTTGCGCGGCCTGGCGGCCAACGTGATTGATTACCGCGATGAAAATCATGTGCTGACCACGCTGGGCAGTGATTACGGCGTCGAGGCTATTTGCTTTAATGAAATCATGGCGAATGACCGCAGCATGGAATTTCTATACGGATGGGGAGACGCATGGATAGCGGTACCGGAACTGGTATCACCGTGTAAGAATACATACTATTATCCCTTTGAACACTGGTGGGATCCTGGTTTTCCCGATCAGTACTGGGGAATCAGGAATTTCAGCCGCAGCGGCAGCGATTACGAGATCAGGCTTAAAACGCCCGTGAAGCCGCTCCATCCGCAGCAGAAAACATTTTACAGCATGGAATTGCCCTGGCCCGCGGATTTCTGGTATGGCGGGCAAGTGCTGATCTATCAGAATTCCGGTGGAACACGATCCGATCCTAAACTATTCGATGTTGTCACCAGTCATGCCGGTTCCGAGCGGAAACTGACGATCAGGCCGCATGACCAGAACGCCCGTAATTTCGCCAACAGCAGAACCAATGCCACGGACGACATCTTTTGTTTTATCAAAAATGGCTGGTCCGGCGGCTGGTATGACTGGACGTGTTACAACCGGCTCAGCTCGGTCAAATCATATTTCCCCGTGTCCCTCCGGACCGGCCGGCCGGATTTTTATTACAAAGTGTTTGTAATGCGGGAGACCTTAACGAAAACAATCAATCCGATTCTCAAGGAACTGGATATGGACGGCGACACGGTCTCGTATTCCGTCGTAGAAGAGGACCAGTTGAAATACTTGTATAAAGGAGGAGAGCCACAGCGGGCAAACCAATACGGGTATATTCCGGTTACGGTAACCTCGTCAAAACAGTGCAGTGATACCGACGACGGCAGCCCTGAAAATCGCATTGCAACGGTCATATTCAACCGGCCGGACGTGGTTGAATTATTGAATGTGTCGGACCACCCGGTCAGTCTGCTGAACTGGAATGTCGTGGTCAATACGGGCGTTGATGCGCTTACCCTGGCAACGATAGACACCGCTTGCTATTACAGCAGCACACGCAACGGGCGCTACGATGACCCAAACCCGGTAATCAAGCCGAACGGCTATTTTTATCTGACCAACAACCGCGAAATATTCGATCGGGAGTATTGTGACGGCGACGGGATATATGGCGGCAGCAGCAGTGAAACCATACCGGTATACGAGCTGCCCGACAAAACCTGGGGCATAACCTACCGGATCGTCGATCTGATATTTCCGTATGAAATCAAAGTTGAAGGAGCTGACTGGCAGGAAGACCAGTTGCGCAACGAGCTGTTTACAATACTGACTGACCGGGAGGAAAGCGACACGAATCCAAACGGGCTGACCTTTTCAGTACTGAGAAACAGCCGCAGCAGCCTGTTCAAGGGCCGGGGTCAAGTGATTAATGATCTGGGAATAGAAATTGGCGATTACGTTATGATACTGGGACTGCCCCGGCAGGGAGGGTTTGTGTCCTTCACACTTAAAAACGAATACAACCAGGTAACGGCGCGCACCACGGAATATGGATCGGTAGAAGAGGAGGAATCCGGTTATTCGACTGAAAAAGTCGATCCGACGCATTACACCTGGATTAAAAACATAACCCCGAGAATCGGCGGCACGGAGCGCAAGGCGCGCAACCGCGGGACCTATGTGCCCGATTATGCCCGGCCGCACATTAAGAACAGCCGCTTTACGTCTCCGGCGGAAATCCTGGACGTGCGCAGCGCTGTTGACTGGGAAAATATCGGCAGTAGGAATGGCTCCGGGACCAGCCGGGCGCTGAAAGCGTTGACGAAATATCTTACGGTATCGGGCATCCGGCTGGAAGCGGAAGAGGACGGCGCCCATGTCAGTGGTTGGTTACCGGCCTTCGGGACTGTTGTAAACAGCGCATTCAATACGGTATTTACGAGCGGGGAAAACTGGCCGCCCGGCATATGGAACGGGCGAAAACTGACATTTATATCAGGCGCTTTAAATGGTGAGGAATATATCATCACGAACAATACCGGTCATAGTCTCAGCGTCCGGGGATACTCAACTGCATCGGGAGAGAAACTGGCCGCGCGGTCAGGCGACCGGTTTATGATCGGGCCGGGGTACAGCACGCCGCAGTATTACACGCGCCGCAGCAATGAAGACGGCATCTGGGAATGGCGCTGGAAAAATCTGGAACCCGGTTCATACGGGCTCTACCTGTTTGGATTAAATGATTCGATTGCGACCACCGAGTTTCTGGAAGAGAACTGGAACGCGGAATTGAATGTGGCGGTATTCAATTATAATACCAGGGTGTTTAACGATTTGCCGCTGCAAGACAATCGATCAGATCGTGAAGACTTTATAACCATGCGGACCGCGCGGCGCCTGCAATATGATAAATCCGACGGAGTTTACTGTGGAATGATCGGTCCTGAGCATATTTCATCTGATGGGGGTATCCAAGTGCGGATTACAGCCCATAACCTGGAAAACCGCAAGTGTTCCGGATTCGCCTGGTTTGATTATGCCTGCCTGGCTCCGGTGAGCACGCCGGGTAAGATCAATATCAATACCGCTGATGAACGGATTGTCAGCGCACTGAAAAATATTACACCGCAGTTGGCGCGGAATATTGTTCTCGGATTGGATTCCCATGGTAATCCCACGCTCAAGCCATACCGGGACGCGTCGGATTTTCTCGATATAAACGGATGCACGCCGCAGATATATCGTGATATCTGCAATATACTTACAACCCGGAGCGACCAGTACCGGGTAGTCGTCATCGCCCAGGCGGTGAACGATGTCAACCGCAATGGCAGTTTTGAACGGTTTGCGGGAGACCGGATAATTTCCGAATCCCGGGTAGATGTGATAATCGACCGCAGTGAGTTGACCGACGGGAATCCGGAAACGCAGATTGTTAAGATATTGAGGTAGCGGGCCGTGAGTCGTGAGTCGTGAGTTGTGAGTCGTAAGCCGTGGGCCGTGAGTTGTGAGTTGTGAGTTGTGAGTCGTGAGTCGTGAGCCGTGGGCCGTGGGCCGTGGGCCGTGAACCCTGAACCCTGAACCCTCCTTCCTGAACCTTGACAACGCCATCAACCATCATCCATCATCCATCACCCATCTTCCATCATCCATTCTCCTGAACGTGTGATTGTTTCAGATATTGATTTGATAGTCCCGGGTATTGTATCTGTGACGGTATAGTGTAGAATAAATGAGAGAACATATCCTGTAACGGGAAACTAAAACTAATTTTGAATTGGAATACACGGACATCAATCCTGCGGATACTATCCCGGCAAGGCATAGCCCTGCTGGCGGTGCTGGCTGTTTTAACGATTGTTGCGGTTATGGCGGGAGTTTTTGCGATGGTTATGACTACCGAACGCAGAACAGGCGCGGTAACGACTGCCAAGGTGCAATCCGATCTTCTGGTTAGTGCGGCACTAGCTCATGCAGTCAGTGTGCTGGAGCAGGATCTGGCGGAGCAACCGGGGTGGGATGGTGAGGGGGAAGAGTGGAATACCATTTTCAGGCCTGTTGCGGAAATGCCGGATTTGACGGCTGAGATAGATGGTCTCCCGGGAGAACACAGTGACGCGCGCTGGATATATGTGCGCGACAGTAACAACACAATAATCGGACGGTACGCGGTGCTGGTCGAGGATGAAGCGGCGAAAATCAATGTCAATGCCGCGGCGGCCTTGTCACCGGCGATGCAGAACCAGGGGGTCGATACGTTTGAGATCATGTTAACCGATGGCAAGCGGGGAGGACTGCCGTTGTCACGTTCGGTGGGAGATACAATCCTGCAGTACCGTTATGGGCGCGACCGGCGGCCAGGGCAGGCGTTAAACGATGATAATCTGACCGAAGCGGAATATTCATCGGATGAAATTGACAATGATGCTGATTCAATCCTGGACGAACGCGATGAAGGCATAGACGAGCCGGATGAGTTTTTCGCGCGCCGGCCCAGATGGGATGACCGGGCATTCGGCAGTATACAGGAACTTATGGCGGTATGCGTTGCGAAAGCGAAGCTGCCGGAAGCGGCCGGGAAGATTGTGCGGAGATACGCAACAGTCGACAGCGAAAATTACGAAACGTATTGGGACCCACGCGAATCAGCCTGGCGCAGGAAAATAAATGTCAACAGCGCGACGCGCGGACAACTGAACAAAGTACTGCACCGTGCCAACCAGGAAGTGCCGTTCGAATCATCATCCCGTCAATTACGGGGACTGGCAGCCAACATAATCGATTATCGCGATGAAAATCATGCCTTGTCCACCTTAGGCAGTGAATATGGGGTCGAGGCGGTCTGTTTCAATGAAATTATGGCTAATGACGGAAGTTTTACGCTGCGGGCGGATGGCGGCAGTGCCTACCGGTTCGGAGACTGGTACCGGCGTTCGGATGACAAAAGCAGAGGATGGCGCATAACGGCTGTTGGCAGCGGCGGAGGCGGGGGCAGCGTGCTGCAGAAAGGCATACGAACCACGATGCCCGGCTCGGTTCGGGTACGGCTCAGCGATTCGCCGCGGACATTCAATGATGCCAATGAAAAAAATCAGTATACCGAGTTCAGAAAACAGTATGACCACTGGCCGCACGATCTGTGGAAGAACAGTATTTTGTATGTGTATGACCAGGATCAGGCGGCGGGGAAAGAATGGATCGGGTATCCTGTTCTGGGCAATGACGGGGAAAGTTTGACGGTTGGATATAACAATGCGACTGATGCGAGCTATGCACTGCTGGCGAATGTTGCCAGCCCGACCGGAAAGTATAATGCCGCGCGCATAGACAACACCTGGATTCACAGTGACGGCATCATGGCGGTATATCCGGGAATCAGTGAATATTTTGTCGTAGCGAAAAAGAAATTTGACGAATTCGAATTACCGGACAATCTGTATTACACGGTGTATTTAGGCGAGCAGAATCTGCCGGGCAATCTCGGGCATAGCGGGTGTCCGCCGAACATGCCGCGCAAAGGATTCTGGCCCTATCTTGATGTTGACGGAGACCCGCGTTCAGAATCTGAAACACGCATGCTGGAAATTACGCGGGAAGCCGAATCAGGCAACGATTGGCATTTACCGGAAGGAGAAGATAGTGTCTGGCTGTTAAGGACGCCGTATAAAAACGGCGAACCGATCCAAATGCGGGACGGGTTTCTGCACGTGATTGTTTCATCCTCGCGCAACTGCGGCTATACCGGCCGGCGCTCGGATTTGGAGGCGTATAAAAACAAAAACATTATTCAGCAGTTATACATGATGCGGCCGGATATCATCGAATTGATTAATATCAGCGATGAGCCGATCAGCCTGAGAAACTGGAGAGTTGTTATCAATACCGGTTCGTATGCCGACCAGGTAGCGCGGATAGATACAGGCGCCTGTTACAGTCCGGCCATAAACGGCCGGTATGAGGATTCCAATCCGGTGATTCAGCCGGGCGGATATTTTTATCTGACAAATATGCGCCAGGTATTTGACCGGGATTATGGAACACCGGGAGACGGGATATGGGGCGGTTCATCAACGGAAACCTATCCTGTGTATGAGCTGCCGAACGCCTTGTGGGGCGTGCGCTATCATGTAGAGGATGTATATGCCAACAAGATAGTCTGCAAGGGAGCCGACTGGAAAAAAGACCAGATGAAATATGAAATAACCGAATGGCATATGTACAAAGCCCGCAAAGACCAGAATTCATCTCTGGGTATCAGGCTGACTATTGAAGGCAACACCCGTAATGTTCTGGACATGGGCGGTATTTCCGTCGTGTCTCTCAAAGCAGGAGACAACGTCCTTATCATCGGCATGCCGCGTGAAGGCGGGTTCCTGTCCATGACACTCAAGAATGCCTATAGACAGATTACAGCCCGGACTATTACGTATGGATCCACCAGCCTGGATGAAGTTAATTATTCCACCGAAAAGCTGGACCCGACCCATTATACCTGGATACCGTCGCCCGAACCGACGTTTGGCGGTGTTGAAGCAACAGCCCGCAATCATTCCTACCGGAACGGCAACGGGCGCGCGCCGCATGTCAAAGACAGCTGGTTTTGTTCGGTTTCCGAAATCCAGAATGTCCGGCGGGCCTCCGACTGGGAAAATGTTGGAACGGGTGACGGCCGGGAGTCTATTCAGGCCTTGAAAGCGCTGTCGAAATACTGTACGTTCAGCGGCATCAGACTTGACGCCGAGGAAACGGGGGCGCATGTCAAAGGATGGCAGCCTGCTTTCGGCAGCGCCTCGCGCCCGGGAACAGATGTGCTTGCCTGCAATAGCGCGGGCTGGGAACCGGGTGTCTGGAAGGGGCACAAACTGACTATGCTCTCCGGTACGGCAAAAAATGAGGAGTTTGTTATTACCAACAATACCAGAAACATTATCTATACTACCAGTTATTCAACTAAAAGCCAGAGTCGGCTTGCCGTACAGCCGGGTGACCGTTTTTATGTCGGACCAGGATACTGCACACCGTCGTATTATACCCGCAGCAGTAATGAAGAGGGCATATGGGAATGGCAGAATAAACGCCTGGAAAAACATTCCTATGGATTATACTTGTTTGGATTGAACGACTCGATCAGCACAACTGAATTTCTGGAAGAAAACAATAACGCTGAATTAAGTGTTTCAGTGTTTAATTTTGTTACCCGGACATATGATGAATTAGCGGGTGCGGGATCGACGGATACGCGTGAATTCATGGAAGCATCCCCCGCAGGCACACGCCTGAAATATGATAAATCGGATAGCGCGTACTGCGGAATGATCCGGCCCGAGCATATATCTCCCGGAGGCGGCATACGGTTGCGACTTGCAGCTCACAACCTTGAACGTCAGGAGTGTTCGGGATTTGCCTGGTTTGATTATGCTTTTCTGACTCCCGGAACGGCAACAGGGAAAATAAATATCAATACCGCTTCAGCGCGCGTGTTGAACGCGCTGAATGGTATCACGCCGCCTATTGCCCGTAATATCAACCGCGGACTTGACAGCAGCGGCAAGGAATCGCTGAAACCTTACAAGGAAGTGTCGGACCTGCTTGATGTCTCGGGAATTACTCCGCGGATATACGGAAATATCTGCAACCTGATAACAACGCGCAGCGACCAGTTCAGGGTTGTTGTCCGGGCCCAGAGCATCTTCGACGGAAATGCGGATGGCCTGTTCAGCGAGAGTGGCGCTGATGCGGTTATGTCAGAATCACGCATAGATACTGTTATCGACCGCAGCGAGTTAACGGACGGCAATCCCGAGACACAGGCAATAAAGATACTGAGGTAGAGGGCCGTGGTCCGATGTCCGATGTCCGATGTCCGATGTCCGTGATCCGAGGGCCGAGAGCCGAGAGCCGTTTCGTAGCGACACTTCGAGTGTGGAGTTTTCCTTTATTATTCGATGTCCGAGGGCCGATGTCCGTGGGCCGAGGGCCGAGAGTTCTGAACCCTGAACCCTTACAACTCCATCATCCATTACCCATTCTTTTGATAGAGTGATTGTTTCTGATATGAAATTGAGCCGATATGACATTGACGCGGGAGCAATGTTTCATTATTATGATAATTATAGTATACTACGATATAGCAATAATTATATTATATGAATTATGGATTCTTCAAATCAACACAATAACGGAATAGCCCTGATAGCAGTGCTGGCGATACTGACGGTGTTGGCATTGTTAGCAGCGACATTTGTTATTTTCATGAACACTAACCGCGCCACGGGCGCGACGACGGTAGCCAAAGTTCAGGCGGACATGCTGGCTCGTTCGGCTCTGGAGCATGCGGTATCGATGTTAGCCCGGGATGTTGACGACCAGCCCGGCTGGGATGAAATGGGTGAAGACTGGCACACGCAGTTCATGCCGAAGGGCAGCGGGCCGGAAAATATCGTGAATGTGGACGGTCTGCCTGGAACAGACGGAAACGCGCGCTGGATATATGTAAAGGATGAGAACGGCACTATTATCGGTCGGTACGCTATACTGGTGGAAGACGAAGCCTCGAAAATAAATGTCAATGCCGCGTCGGCCCTGTCAGAAGATATGCAGAGCCAGGGAGTAGGCACGTTTGAAATCATGCTTACCGACGGGAAAAAACGCGGATTGCCGGTCCCACTCCAGTTCGGGGAGAATATACTGCGCTATCGCTACGGACGCGATGCCTTGCCCGGCCAGGCCCGGCGGGACGACAATCTGACGGAAGCGTCGTATGCCTTGGATGAAATTGATAATGACGGTGACACACTACTGGATGAACGCGGTGAAGGGATCGATGAACCGCAGGAGTACATGGTAGATTCGCCGCAATGGGATGACCGGACCTTTGCGACGGTACAGGAAGTATGCGACATAGCGGGAGCAGGCAAAAATCTTTCTCCGGCGGCCCGGCGGCTGTTACGCAAATACACGACAGTCAGCAGTCGCAGTCGGGAACTGTTCTGGGATCAGAGCAGCGGCACGTGGCATAAGAAACTCAACATAAACTGCGGTGACCGCAACCAGATCGATAAAATCATGCGCCGGGCCAATGTGGAAGTGCCCTTTACGGCGAATGCCCGCAGCTTGCGCAACCTGGTTGTCAATGTCATCGATTACCGCGATCAGAATCATGTGTTAACAACGGTCGGCAGTGATTACGGGGTTGAAGCGGTCTGCTTCAATGAAGTCATGGCATATGAAAAGAGCATGACCTACAATACCAGCTGGGCCCAGCCTTATATGAACGGTCGACCCGACCTGCGGCCGTTAACGAGGCGCGAGCTGTACGCCGAAGGAGTCAAATGGCGGCTGTCGAATGTGCAGGGCAACACTATCACTCTCAAAGAACCAGTTAACGTCAGCGCCTGTTTCCGCGGCAATATTCTGTACGCAATGGATACTCAGTGGGAAAAAGGATTCTGGAAAAATGCCACCCTGAGCGTGCAGAGCGGCGGGGCGACCAAGCAGTTCAACGTAGTGGATTCGATGGCCGGCAACGGCAGGACACTGGTGCTCGACCGCGACAGCAACCTGACAAACAACCCGGCCGAGTATACAGCCTGGCTGAACTCGAAATGGAACTATGGCTGCTGGTTTGCGGAAGGGCCGGAAGCGAGTTTACTGTGGTTTTACCCGACCGGCATTCGTTCGGGGCATAACGAATATTATTATAAAACGTATCTGCTGCGCGGAGACATCTGGGTACCATCGTTAACAGAACTTGATATTGACGGAGACCCTTCACGCTATAATCCGACTGATGAGTACCGTCGCCGTTATGCCTATATGGACGGTGAACCGATTCGCGGCAATCAGTTCGGGTATATACCGGTTCTGGTTACGTCATCGAAAAAATGTTCATCGGCCAAGACCCAGACGATCAATTTCACGTATTTCGCGCGGCCGGACATAGTCGAACTGATCAACGTTTCCGACCGGCCGATCAGTCTGAAGAACTGGGATGTCGTCGTCAATACCGGCATCGAGGCCGAAACGCTGGCTACGATAGACTCCGTTTTATATTACAGCCCGGATTTCAACAAGAGGTATGAAGACCCCAATCCGGTAATCAAGGCCAATGGGTATTTTTATCTTACTAATAATCGCAAAGTATTTGATTACGAGCACGGCAATGGCGATGGCGATTACGGTTCCGACCAGTCCGAACGTATACCGGTGTATGAACTGCCTGACACGCGCTGGGGGATTACCTACAATGTGATCGACTCGACCAAACAGGAATGGAATGACTGGTTCAAGGTAGACGGTGCGGATTGGGAGGATGACCAGCTGAAAGGGGAAATATTTGATATTATTGCACAGAACAAAGATGGCAAGGAAGATGGTGCGGTCAATAATAACGATGGCCTGATCTTTGAAATTGACCGGAACACCAGAAACACGATCTGGGCTCAGCGCACATCCTGGCTTGACAAGCAGATCAATCCCGGTGACAAAGTCATGATATTCGGACTGCCGCGCCAGGGAGGGTTTGTATCCTTCACGCTTAAAAACGAGTATGACCAGATAACAGCCCGCACCACAACGTACGGTTCGGTCGATGACAATGAGATCGGCTGGTCAACCGAAAAGTCCGATCCGACGCATTACAACTGGGTACCGAACAGGACCCCGACGATAGGGGGAACCGAGCTTGAAGCGCGCAACAAGACTATGATATCAGACACGCGCAACCGCACGTATATCAAGAACAACAATTTAGCGACCGTCGCAGAAATCCAGAATGTGCGCAAAGCCGAGGACTGGGAAAACATCGGTCTGGAGAAGGGCAAGCAGTCGATCCGGGCCTTGAAAGCGCTCTCCAAATATTTTACGGTATCGGGCATCCGGCTCGATCCGGAAGAGCTTGACGTGCATGTATCGGGCTGGAAACCTGCTTTCGGCACCGCGGTCCAGTCCGCGGTCAACCGCGTTACGGTCGCGGGCTCTCCCTGGGAAACAGGTATCTGGTCCGGCCAGAAAGTTACGATCTTGTCCGGACCGCTCAGCGGCGAGGAATTTATCGCGACGAACAGCACGCCCAATACTATTCAAATCGATGGCTATTCCACCGTTGGCCGGAAGCAGTTCCGGATCGATAAAGGAGAACGCTTCTGTGTCGGACCGGCCTATGGTACGCCGGTGTTCTATACGCGGCAGGTGAATGAACCGGGGGAATGGGAATGGAAGAATAAGAATCTGGAAAAAACACCATATGCCCTCTATCTGTTCGGTTTGAACGATTCAATCAATACGACTGAATTCCTGGAGGAGAATTGGAACGCGGAACTCGATGTCGCCGCGTTCAATTATGGTACCCGGCTCTATGATGCCTTGCCGCTTGATAATGGCAACAACAGCGGATTATACCGGACTCTTACCCGCAACGGCCGGCACACCTATGATAAATCAGACGGCGTGTATTGCGGGATGCTGTCGCCTGACCATATTTCTCCCAATGGCGGTATCCGCCTGCAGCTGATCGCGCATAATCTCGATAATGAGCACTGTTCCGGGTTCGCCTGGTTTGATTATGCCTACCTGTCTCCTACCAGCACAGATGGTAAAATTAATATTAATACTGCTCCGGAACGGGTATTGTCGTCACTCAAGGATATTACCCCTGCCAGAGCCAAAAGCATCGCCGGCGGCATCGCCCGCAACGGCCAGCCGGGCTTGAAACCATACCATGAAATTTCTGATATACTTGATGTTTCCGGGATTACTCCTTCAATCTACAGTACGATCTGCAACCTTATTACTACCCGCAGTGACCAGTATCGCGTGACGGTATTAGCCCAGTCGCTGCATGACGCCAATCACGATGGCGGTTTTAATGCCGGCAACGGTGACACAATATCCGCCGAGGCGCGAATGGATGTTGTTGTAGACCGCGGTGAACTGACCGATGGAGACGCCGGCACTTCTCAAATGCGCGTGACGCAGAGCCGGTAGAGGGCAGATGGACAGTGGAAGATGGATAATGGAAGATGGATGATGGATAATGGAGTGGTCAGGGTTCAGGGTTCAGGGTTCAGGATTGTTAAGTCGGACAGGTCTGACAGGTCTGACAAGTCGGACAACAGTTCGCAACCATCAACCATCAACCATCAACCATTATCCATTTACCATCAACCATTTTCAACCGGTTCCCTCCAGAATGGATTTTTGGTATTATATTTTAAATGTAAAACCTGTAAATCTAAAAAGGAAAAATTATCATGAGCACACGTAAACAAACAGTTCGTTTAGGTATCATTGGAGTAGGCGGCATGGGCAGTCATCACGCCCGGTCGATACTGCAGAACAACATACCCCGCTGCACATTAGCCGCGGTATGTGATATCAATCCCGAACGGTTGCGGCAGTTTG
>CAZCLS010000059.1:0-13040 GCA_964499565.1 uncultured bacterium | reverse complement strand
TACAATGCTCTCATCTAATTTTTATCGGCGTTGCGCTTCAGATTTGAATTCGCCTAATATTACATAATTATTGAGTGACGGTCAATACTCAAAACCATCCAAAACATATCAAAAAATGTTTTCAAAGGTCAGAATTTCTTTTCCACCACCATGGTTCCCGTTCGGTTCCGGCACATGGCCGGGCCTTTCGCGTGCATATTTTCCCAGGTTGAAACTGATTTCACGGTGCCATTCGGCCACCACTGTGTCCAGAAAGCCGTGCCATCTTCATTATGGTGCCATTCCCATTCTCTGGTACCATCCGGCCGCCATACTGTTTCTTTACCGGTCTTGTGTCCCTGTGCGAATTTCGCTTGATACTGTTTTGCTCCACCGGGATAATACCAGGTTTCAGTTCCGTCCAGAAGGTAGCATCCATCCTCTATTATAACTGCGCTCCCGGTGATCCGGGGTGAACCGTCAGGATAAGACTCGCGGTATTCCCTGGTTTTGCCTGGTGTGCCGGTTTTTGAAGTAATAATTTCGGAGTCATTGGTCAGACGGTTGGTATCTGACAATATCCAGGCCTCATTCATTTCAAAATGCAGGCAGGGATTGTTCATGGTTGTGATGACATGAATAACACCGTTGGGCGCCTGTCGAGCGACGGAATACCCGATTGTTTCTCCCCAGGGCTTGTCGCGTTCGTGCTCCTGCGCTCCGGGCAGTTTTTTGATTTGCCAGGTTTCTCCCTCATCATCTGACAAAGCCACCAGAGCTCCTTTTTCTTTGATACCTGACGGCTGCGCTCCGCCGCGTTTTTGAAAATCACTGCAGAAAAACAACCGGCCGCTATTCAGGCGAATAATGCATGGCCGTTGATTGCTGGCCAGGGCGGCAAACGGTGTTTTACTGACGTTCCAGGTTCTTCCTCCGTCCTTTGAAATCGATTTGGGCATATAGCCGTCAATATCAGTATTCTTACCGCCCATGCCCAGGATACTGCCGTCTTTCAAGAGCACAAAGGTTGTATGCCGGCCTCCGCTGCGACCGCCAGTATCATACCAGGTTGTAGCGTTATCGGCACTGGCCCACAAAACCGACGAACCGCCGGCGCCGTCACTGGCAATATAGATTGTTCCGTTTGTATCGCGAAAAGCGGTGTTAACCGGTTGTTTTGAATGAGGGCCAATCGGTGTAGTGAAGTTAGGGAAGCGGACTTCATCCCATGTGGCTCCACTGTCGTTCGATGACGTCCATTGAAAAGGAAAAGCGCCGCCGGTTCCCAGGCGTGGATTGCCCCAGAAGAAGCGGAGTATGCCCTCATCGTTCCATAACAGGGGTGCATGATCATTCACTCCTGGAAAATCAAACAGACGGGATGGCATGTCCCACTGGTCGGCGCCGCAGCGCAAACGGACGGCTATCAATGATACTTCCGGTTCATATTCACTGACTGATGTATATATAATCAATAGAACATCGCCATTGGGGCAGACTTCCATAGCCGGACTGTGGTTATGACCGCGAAACGAAGGATGCAGGCCGACGGCATCGATAGCGTCGCGCGAACTGTTTTCGGGCGGGGTCGGCAGCATGAATCGTTTCCGAAAATACGGGCGGCCGGGATCAGGTCCATACAGGGCAGGAGACCGCGCCTGTTTAACTCCCTGCTGCACAAAAAAGGACTGGCATGTCAGCGGCTCTGATTTCGGCAACTCCGCTTGGACAACGCGGAATCCTATGGCATGGCGTCCTGATGGATTCATATATGTCTCTGACGCGGCAGCTTTCAAGGCACTCTGACGTGCCTGCCGGACGGTATGGTTCACCGCTTTCACCGGCAGCACGCTTTTTTCATGACCCGGCCATTCCCATGCCAGCGAAAAGCGGGCCTGACCACCCCGATGACGGTACGCAATGCTCACAGGATATTTTTCACTCTTTTTCACTGCCGCTTCAAAACAGCGTTGCCCACTGCCATCCCAGTCATCAATAACTGTTTTACCGGCAATTGTACTTTTCAGGCCATTATCCGATTCAAATACAAATGTTACCATTCCGCTGTACGGCGCAATGATAAACCCTTGCCACTCGGCAGACCACTCCTTTCCGCGTGTTGGTTGGTTATTCCAATTCATTTCAGTCGCGGTCAAAACATCGGTTGCCTGGGGCCGTTGCAAGGTTGAGTCGCCGAACCACGTGCCAACCAAGCCCGGTTTGACTTCCTCGAGATTCTCCGGAACGGTTGATTCCGGTACCAGTTTTCCAGCGAGTGTGACGCCAGCATGTATGCCGAACGCCGGTGCCATACCGGCCCGATTTGACGGCGTGGCATACTCCGGCCGTTCATTATCCAGACCGCCACCGCGCACAACCCGGGTAAATCCCGCCGCGGGCCCGACCGGATCGGTCTGCGGCTGGTCGGGATAATCTCCATACCAGTCCAGACACCATTCCCGCGCACCGGACAGTATATTCTGCAAGCCGTATTTTTCTGCGTTGCGGCAGGCGTACTCCCACTCGGCTTCCGTCGGCAGGCGATACGGTTTGCCTTCCTGATTGCTCAGCCAGCTGCAGTAGGCCATGGCATCGTACCAGCTGACACCGGTGACCGCACCGTTCCTGTTTTCCAGATCAGCCTCCGGCCTGAATTGGAGGAACTGCTCCAGTGTAATTTCACAGATTGACATTGTTACCGGAGAAACCAGCGTAACGTTATGAGCCGGCTGCTGATCACAATAGCCGGCATTATTCCCCATGACAAATGTTCCCGGTAGAAGCGTAGCGAATGCAATACTGTTCGATGTATTCATGGCTGATATCGTTTGTACACTCATCGTTGTTAGAAACATACCAAGAATGATACAATTTGAGTGCTGGCAGATGAATTTCATACTTATTCCTTCCGGCGAAAAAGCTTACACATCGAACCTTACCCGTTGAAAACCTGCTACGCCCATTCCTGCGGTACCGATTCCATCAGCCGTTCTATCTGTGCTTTCTCTTTTTCGTTGAACGGTTGAAACAGGTCTGCCATAACATCATTGCAGATACCTTTAAGCGCCAAGGCATGCTTAATGCACTAAAATTCTCCTGACGTTCCTAAACAGCACCTTCGGAAAAATTATATCAGCACATATAAATTATCATCCATATTCCATTCACTAAAAGATTGTCGACTATTTTTACGATTTTGTCAAACCAGAGTCAATTACCTTATTTTTATGTAAACTATTATCGGAAGTCATTTTTGTATTAAGGTTTGACATACAAGTATTAATACCCTATAATAATGTTATATAGAACCTTAACTAACTTATTTGGAGGCTCACATGCATAAATTACTCTTAGTTCTGTTGTGCGCAACAACACTCACCTATGCCGGCACACTGACCCATCGTTACAGTTTTGATGGCGACGCGACCGACAGCATCACTTTTGACCAGGCCGACGCAACGTTATACAACGGCGTAACGATCGTAGACGGTCAGGCGGTGTTTCCAGGCGGTGTAGGTTCGGCCAATGAAAACACTCCCATTGTCGATTTCCCTGGAAAAGTCTGGAGAAACATGGATGAAGCCACGCTTGAAATGTGGGTTACCCCCGCTGCAGGTAATGGCGACTACACGCCGATGGCATACTTCAAGGGCAGCGATGCCATTGCAGTAGCCATTTCCGCTATACGTCGCCAGCGACCGTTTTATGGCGGATATATTGATTTCAATCCTTCCGCGGTTATTTGTGATCCGAGCGTTGAAACGCATTTCGTGGTTACCATGAAAGGCACCTCGTTCAAAATTTATAAAAACGGCACGTTCTTTTTCGAAGGCATCATGAACGGCCCGATCTATGTACCCGATGCCGATGGACAGCAATGCTGGCTGGGCAAGGCACAGTGGGATCATGAACTGGCCTTTGTCGGTACCGTCAACGAGTTCCGTATTTACAATTTTGCTATCAGTTCGACTACCATTTCAAACAACTTTGATGACGGACCGGATGGCAACCCGGATGTGCCGCCCGCGCCGGTTACCTATTACGTATCCCAAACCGGTAATGATGCCAATGATGGTCTAACCCCTGCGACCGCGTTCAAAACCGTGTATCATGCCATGGACCAGGTCGTCAACGAAGACATCGTGCATGTCCTGGCCGGTCATTACACGAATGAATTCAGCCGCGGTTTGAGCAATACCAATGCGGTACCTATGCAGAACGTGTATGCCGGCATCGGAAGTGCCGGTTTTCTGACCGACTTCACTCTGCGCGGTGACGGGCCGGATCAAACATTTTTCTACAATATGCTTGATACGAACAATTTCAGCAGTACAGCTCCTCGTGCCTTCTATCTGAGCGGCACCGGCACCACACTCAAAAATTTTTCGGTCGTGGTTGAAAATTATCCCGATTCGGGTGATTATGCCGCTGCCATTTATGGCTGGTCGTGCACAAACTGCATAGTTGATAACGTGGCGATTACCATGAACAATACCGGCAATGCCAGCGGCATCTTGTTCCTCTATGGCACGTATGTCTATCAGAACACTATCAGAAACGTCCTCGTCGATGGCGGCGTGTGCGGCGTGTTCGACCGCTTCTGGGATCTCGGTACCGGCAGCACTCATTCACATGACACTGTTATTGAACATTGTACGTTCGTCAACCAATTCGCTTCAACTTCACCCGGCCTGGATTTCACCGGATATGCCGTTGCGGTCCAGACTATGCCTAACACGCTGATCCAAAATTCAATTTTCGATAATTGTGAGAAAGGGGGGCTGTATAAACAGACAGGTTTGATCGGCGGTAATCCGGTTACCAACGACGTTACGCTGGATACGATCATTTCCTTTAACACACCGGACCTTGCGGTTGTGAGCGACGCTGCCGGATGTGTGAGCATTATCAACAGTAACGCCATTTACGGCGTTGACCCGATGCTGACAACCTATAACGATTTCCCCTCCTGTTCCAAGTACTTCGGAACGGCAGGATGGAAGGGTTGCCCGTTCGGTGCCACGGCGCCGCTCGCGGCGGAACCCTGGCCCTTAGTCGGCAATGGTACTCAGCGTAAAGGGTATTATTACGGCGGGCCGATAGCCGCGGAAGGAACATCTGCCTGGGTCAATACTACCCTAGTCGGCGTAGGCCTCTGGGGCAGTGGTGTGGCTGATAATAAATATTACTATGTAGGCACAAACAAAGATGGTGCCGAACTACTGGCTATCGACCTGGCAACTGGCGCTGATGTTGGTATGGCCAATTTCGTTGACTGGTGGGATGGCACCCCGGCTGTCAGTGAATCGGTTGTTTTCGGCAGTGATAACTCCGGCAATATTTATGCGGTTGAAAAAGAAACCTGGCTGGTTCTGTGGAATGTCCAGGCAGCCGGCGCCTGCAATGGCGCGCTTCTGCTCGCCGATAACAAGCTGTTGGTCGAAGCGGATGGCAAAGGCCTCTATTGCCTCGATGCCACTTCCGGGGAACAGGTCTGGCTGTATGAAGCTGATATCAATGCCTGGTCCGGCAGCGGCACCGTCACCAGTCCTGATAAATCTACAGTCTATTTCAGGAACCGGTCGGGTAATGTGTTTGCCGTAAATATTGCCGACGGCTCGCTGGTCTGGACTAATCAGTTTACCAAAGGTGTCCAAAATCCAACCGGCGGCGGCATCGTTGATGACAGCGGCAATGTCTATTTTATGGCGGACAATGGCCCCAACGCTGGCAGTGCCACTAACTTCGTTGTCAGTTATACCAGTACCGGCACGTATCGCTGGGATTATAATTTTGGCACACGCGTCTTCGACAGCCATGCCAGCTTCGCCCTCAGCCAGGACGGTGCGACACTGTATTGTCCCGGCATGAACGGCCTGACCGCCATTAATACAACCGATGGTACGCTCAAGTGGGCCAGTAATGTCGGCACGACTAAAGGCGGCTGCGTTGTCGCCAATGGCGATGTCATTATCGGTGTGTTTAATACTGGAGCAGGCGCCGAGGCGGTTGCTGTTGATGATACCACCACTACCGGCACCGTGGCCTGGACAGTCGCTCTGGACGGCGCGGGCGATGCCTGGTCATTCCCGGCCATACTGCCCAATGGCGATGTCATGGTCGCCTCCCAGAACGGTCCGATCATGCGCATCGATGTAATACCTGAACCTGCCATGTTCGCGCTTCTCGCGCTGGCGCTGACGATTACACTTCGTCGCCGCTCATAAGCATAGTACGTTCAGAGTAGCAAATACACAAGGGGAAAGCTTCGGCTTTCCCCTTGTTTTTATGGTTAGATGTTTAGGCGCTGATTATCGATTACACTCTGCAATAGCAGCTATATGCCTGAACTTTTCCGGTGACACTCCCGGCGGGCAGGAGTCGGCGTTGGCTAACACGAACGGACCTCCCCGTCCATCCTCAATCACCTGCTCCACATAAGGAGTTAGTTCTTCTATCGAGCGGTTCAGTAATTCCGTCGGTTCGATCCCCCCAATGAATCCGAACGACGAGCCGGCCGCAGCGCGGGCGTCTTTGAGGGAAATATTACCGGTGGGAGGCGGCGACAGGCTTTCAAGGGCGAAAACGCCCGAGTTTTTCATCGGCACAATCAGTTCTTTGACATGGCCGCAGGCATGCTGAATATACTTTTTACCTGAAGCGGCGAGGATGTCACACCATTGCCCGATTTCAGAAGCAATATAGGTTTCATACATATCGGGTGAATAGTTCTGCGTGCCCGAATCTTCATACGTCAGGAAATAGTCGTAGGCATCCGCCTCGGCCGCCAGCCTGACTGCGGCAATATTATTGGCAACCATTGCCTGCCATAAGGTTTCAACCGTTTCGGAAAAATCCATCAATGCATACACTAACTCGACGGTTCCGGCATAATGTTCGATCAAGGCCTGGAACGCCGATTTCAGGGCCGCTCCGTGCCGCATATGAATCGGGCAACCTAGCGACAGGCCTTCCCGGCCGTCATTGCGAAAATGTTCCCTGACCGGTTCAAGGTTCACAGCCAGGGTAGTATGCTCCTCGATCCACAGCATCGTTTTGTAATCGTCTTCCATGCGCAGTGGATGTTCCATCAGAAACCAGGTATTGCCTTCCGGACTGGGAGCGTACACTTCCCGCAGCGAACCTACCGGCGTACTGATTTCATGCACACGGTTAATTCCCTGAGTATACTCGTTATGCTCTACGCCGGGCGTGCTGCACGCAACCGGACTGGGAGCGCAGCGCCAGAGCGGATCTGCTCCGATACTCTTCAGAAAAGCCAACTGACCTTTATCCTGAAGGTCCCGCGGCCAGGACTCCCAGACATAGGCCAGGAAAGGGCAAAAGGGCAGATGATCCACCGGTTTGCCTTCCAGCGCCGCAATGATTCGTTCCTTAGATGTCATATGTAAAAATCCTCAATAGCATTAAAAAGAGACTCATATTATCATGTATCAGATTCGTTATGTCAAGACTACTTGGCGCTACACACTAAATCCAAACACAATTCAATCACAGATGTTTCGGTTTGTAGTTTTACAGGCATTTTACTCCGCCCTTGCAGGGCTTGACAGACGGTAGATTCATGATACCCAGGGCGTTGCCCTGGGCTTTCATACGTCGGCCCTTCAGGCCTTTGTTTATCATTGTTATCTTACAATTACGTTTCGTTAATCATCCTACATGCATTCTGTGATTTCTGTGTGTTCTGTGGTAACCAAAATATCTTTTAAATCTGTAACGTAACGTTTCTACCAGCACATCCCCATATAATGTAACACAATCCGAATAACACACAATCGTATACCCATTACAACAAAAATAGTCTTCCTTTTTCTGAAGTAAACCGCGTTGGGGTCAGGTCTTGAATCTTGAACAAATATCCTAATGCTTTCTTATGCTAATACTTAAGAATTTCAAACCGACTGTTTCACACCTGAGACCGACACCAGAGGACTGATTCAAGCTCTGACCCTTGACACATTCATTAAATGCAGTAATTCAAGCGTTGATAATGTATCTATAGAAAATCCTTCAGCAAGTTTTCGCATATTCACGTCATCGGTAACAACTGATGCAAATAAAACATTGCCATAAGCTAACATCCATATATCAATTCTTGAGACATCAATACCATTATAATCAGCATGTTTGCTCATATAATCAAATACCATTTCTGCGTTTTTTCTACGTTTACCACGAAAATGCAGGCAATTTGATCTGTCTTCAATGTATTTTTCTTGAGAAACCCAATAAAACTTCGATTTCAATCGAGAACTACGCAAATATTCCTGTTCAAGATATTTGGTGATTCTCAAACTTATTAATGGCTCTCCAAATTCAGTTGCCAGCAAGGGATGAAACGTATTAGCAAGTCTGAAATAACAGTTGCTGTCCAAAATAATAATGCGTTTCTCTACCCCAGCCATTTAACATAACTCCCGCTGTAATTCCTTTGCGTCTGTTAATGGCATATCGAGTACTTCGTGCAAATAAGCGGAAGGAATACTACTTTTCTTATTATATGTTCTCAGTATATCAAAGAAGTCACTTTGAAATAATTCTTTAGTCATAGAAACATAATTCCCTGGTGTCGGATCTTCATAACCAAAAAGTAAATCGCTAATTCTCTTAGGAGATTGTTCCTTTATATTTGCCGTTATTGCATGAATATTGTTTTCAATTGTAACAACCGGCAAATTATGGTGTTCGGCATATTTTTGTAACGCATGATAAACAGTATAAGGCGCAACAGCATATTTACCCGCAGTAGATACAATATGTTTTATAATTGAACTTTCGGCTCTACACTTTGACACAACCATATACAAGTCTTTAGCAGCATTTTCAGGAAACAATAATGCTTCAGCAAACGCATCAGCAAAGTTCTCCGCTTCATCACCCACTAATTGTGGCGCATAGACATGCCCTAGTTCATGCGCCATCCAGAAATTAAAGTCATGAGGAGAGCTATCTATATTAAGATAAATCCAAGTAGTTCTTGAATCGGGCAAGTATATATGAAGAGCATTCTCGTGCTGTTCTTTTTGCCCCCATAAAACCGGAATGATAATTGCATGAAGCTTATTGAATTCTTTTATAAATTGCTGATATTCTATTGGTTCTTGTGAATCAACTTCTAATTCAGACCGTATTTGGAGAACAACCTTTTGAATATAGCCATACTCCAAAACAGGCTCTTGCAATGTAGGTGGATTAATCAGTTGATCATATGGAACATATTCTGCCAACCTGCGAAGAAGTGAGCCTATACGTTTGGCTTTTTCAATATGTTCAGGTTTCGTCTTCCGAGCGCCTTTTTTCCTGAATGCAATGACTGGTTCATGTAGCTCAGGTACTGTATTTACAATATAATTATACTGCAGGCCAAGGGTCATACCCATTTTCAGAAGTTTGTCAGGTCGGGGAAATTTAGTACCTTTAAACCATTGAGACACCGCTTCACGCGAAACATTTACGTGCCGGGCCAGTGTGGATGCATTAAGTCCAGCATTACGCATGGCAATTCTGATCGCATTAATATTGAGTGATTGGGGCATACCGCACAAAATTTGAGTTATTTCTCGATTTTGTCAACTTTTGTCAACTATTATACATAAAACACGATACAAATGCAAATTTAGAGCCCGGCATATTCAGAATCTATGAAAACCGCCCCTGTAAAATCGAATTTCTGCGGGATCTAACTATATTTGAATTCAGATTTTTAGCTGTCGCAAATTAATTTTAATGTAGAATCTATCGGCAAGTCATCGCTTGGATCAAGTTTCAGCCACCTAAGCATGCCTAAATATCTTATAGAAGAAGCTACCTGCTCCCGGTCAAGTGGTGGATTACGGCGTTTTTTCCAATTCATCACATATTCAAAAACATCTTTTTCGCTGACATTTTCTCTTCCCCGCTCATTTTTGAGTTTTTTTGAAGAATAGAATATTGTTGTTACTATTTCGGCATTTTTCGTGTCAAGTCGCGAGAATAAATCAGATGTTTTTTCAATTATTGTATTCCATCCATTATCAGCAATTATTTTCAATACTTTTTTTCGCTCATTCTTATATTCGGACCCGCTTTTTATAACAAATGTACTGCCTGTTTTTTCTTCTGATAATAGATTGTTATTCGCCAGTATTGACTCTACATTTTTTAATGCATCAGAAAAAGGACCATAACTTCTCTGAACATAAGATAATCCTGTTGGTAATCCCTGTTCAGTAGATACATAACCTATTTTTTGAAAAATAGTTCGCCCTAATAAATGTACAAATGGTTGTTGCTCCAATTGATATATAATCTCAACCAAAGCCAGCCATGCAGGATTTATTTTCTGCTTGCTATATGTTAATTCATTCTGTTCATATCTTCTTCGTTCAAGAAACTCAGTCGTTAATTGTCCCGGTAGCGTACCAAAAGGAGCGTATAGTTCAACCGGAATATTTATGTTTTTTACATAGTTATAAATAAGCGGGCCAACCTGTGTCCACAATAACTGACCGTTTCCACATCCTAACGGTGGTATGGAAATTGATGTAACATTCCATTTCTTGATATTCTTAGTAAGTATATCCAGGCCTTTCTCTATATCTTCAATTTTAGATAGTGACCGCCAATGGTTTTTCGTTGGAAAATTAACTATCTGCGGATCAACCAGACTTTTATACAGATATGGCACTCCTGGTTTTACTTCATTACTATCACACCGGACTTTGTAATCTTCAAACATGTCTGGAAACATTTTCTTGAATTCCAGAGCGATGCCTTTACCCATAACACCGATACAGTTGACGGTATTAACCAACGTCTGGGACTTTGACTCTAATATGTTTCCTATTAACGCTTTAACCATTTTTACTCCTAAAAGAATATTTCCGGGCTTATGTGAATTGGCATTTTGAAACCCAATTGGGTTAATTTATCTTTTACACTACTATTATACACTATTGCACCAAAAATGTAACGAGATTCAACACGGTCGGGAACAAGCACTTCCGCACATTTTTGCGATTTATGCCGCCAATAAGCACAGTTATCTTGATGACCCGTCCAGGAATGAGCAAATATTGCATTACCATCTAATTTTTCTAAATCTTGAGGTGAATTATGAAAACTTGCCCAATTTGAGGCTGCATTCATATCTGTAAGAATTACATCAGGAAGTTCTAATATTTCAGACATTATTTGCAAAACACAAATTTCCGTATTCTTAGATCTTAGTTTACTTAGCATAGGATTATGTGCTGTGAAATACAAGTTAACATAATCCAGAAGTGGTTTTCTTGTACCTTTAACTCTCTTTTCTTTCCTCAGATTAATAACATCTTTCATAGCAACAGAATTATGCCTATGCTTTTCTGCAAGTTTATGCGAGAGCAAGCCATTCTCTAATATTAAAGGAATATTTTCCAATGGTACAATATAATGCAATTCTTTTACTTCTTCACGTCTCATACGAATTCTTCTTGTATAACTTTCTATTGATTGACTGCCAGCGGCATTTCATCCCACGTACGATCAAGCAAAAGTCTTCCGTTTTTCTTTTTATTAAATCCACCCCATTGCTTAAAGAAAAACGGAACATTCTGAGCTTCACATTGATCTTTAATATCCAATACCCATTCTTCTTTAATCAGTCGTGATCCAGGACCTGACTCTCCACCAACAATCGCCCAATCCATGTTTGTCAGGTCAACGCTTGTTATTGGCCCTAATAAAGGTTCGAATGATATGAATTTAATTGCTGCATCTGTATTTCTCAGATTATCAATACGATTAACATAATCTTCATTCTCAACACTGACACCCATCCATATATTGTCCGACCAGGTAAGTTTAGAGCTGAGTTCGGATAGCCGTTCAGCTCGCTTTGTTAATACTTGAAACCGGTGCCAATGTGCTTCATTCATAACATGGAATACTTTGAGAATAAAGTCTTCCGGAACATCCTTGTGAAACAGGTCGCTCATTGAGTTGACAAATATAGTCTGCGGCTTTTTCCACTGAAGTGGCAATTCAACAGCATGTTCGTGGCAGGTCAGTTTAAAACAATTCCGGTAATTGATCTGACCCATTGCATGCAACCTTTTAGCCATTCTCTCGGCATAACAATGCTTACAGCCAGGACTGATTTTTGTACAACCCGTAACTGGATTCCAGGTCGATTCCGTCCATTCTATGGATGATGATTGAGACATATTATTTCCTTTTATTATTTTAAAAAGCTAAATCTAGTTGAGAATCTGAATATTTTTTTGTTTCCTGCCAAAATTGATAACCTAATTCATGTCTTGAAAAAAGAATCAATCTGTAGAGAGGTAAATTTTTTTCTTTAGAGCGAATCAATACCGTTTTGTCTGCTCCTTTATATATATAGCCATTTCTTTGCATCTGTTCAGCAAAGAAATCTGTTAAAAAGAGAGCAATACTTTTCCCCTGCCTTTTATAATGTTCATAGTTTTCTCGCCATTCTGCAGTGCCAAAATACTCATCAAGTATTATACTTTTAGAATCAACATAAGTGCTTTCCATGTTTCTTGTTGCGTCCATACCAGTTGGCAATAGAATTAAGAAATCCATGAATCTTTCGGCCAATTGCATAATAGTTGCAAATTTCATGTTATCCAACTTAAATGGATCAACAAAGCAGAATGTTAACATTTTCCTTTCTTTATTAAAAGCAGGTAAAGATTCTAATATTTTTTCAACAATAACATTTGAATTGCCTTCAATAAAAGAAACTTTTGCACATGAATAATCACGGTTAACTCTATCATGTAATGCAGAAATGAGCTCTGAATTTTGTTCGCAAAATATATAATAATCAAATGGATCATTAATACTCAAAGAGATTAAAGGAGAAGATTTTACTATATTCGAAGTTTCAATTATTTTTGCCCGCCCAGCACCAGAAAACAAATCAATATAAACCCTTGTCTCCCATTTAGTTTTCATTGAAGTAGCGAAAAGACTTGCGTAATTATATAAAAGTTTACAGTAGTGTCCGGTTATTGTGAAACAAAAACCGCTGAAACACATATATAATGCTG